>DATBIZ010000682.1:0-2584 GCA_036556645.1 Vicinamibacteria bacterium
GCTCGCGGACGAGCTGGTTGAAGCGCGCCAGGTCGCTCTCCACGAGGCGCGCGAGCGTGGCCAGCTCCGCGTCGATCTTCCCCAGGAGGTCGTCGTAGACCGCGTACGACTGCTCGGTCGGGGCCGCGTCGGCGCTGCCCACCGCGCGCGCGAGCGCGGCCAGCTTGTTGTTCAGCCGGATGGGGAAGTTCAGCGGGTCCTGGCTGCTCCGGTTGCGGGTCTGGTAGAGCGCCTCTTCCACCGCGGTCAGCTTCTTCTCCAGCGCCTCCGCCGCGGCCGCGACCTCGGCCGCCGCCGGCGTCGTCTTCGCGCGCGCGGCCGCTCCGTTCACCTGCTCGCGCACGGCGCGGATGCGCGCGACCGCGTCGTGCGTCTCGGTCAGCTTATCGCGGATCTTCCGCAGCAGGTCGTATTGCTTCGCGAAGTCCGCGTCGGTGGTGGAGAGGCGCGGGTCCTTCCGCACCTCGAGCGGCTCCGTGAGCGCCTGGCCCGCCGCGGTGAGACGAACCTGGTAGCGGCCGGGCGGCACCACCGGCCCGCGCAGCTCGCCCGACCACAGGATCAGCCCCGGGAAGCGGCTCGCCTCCTCGAGGCGCAGGTCCCACGCGAAGCGGTTCAGGCCCGCCTTCGCCGGCAGCTTCGCCGGCGCGCGCGGCGGCCCGTCTTCGTCGTCGTCGCCCGGAGATGCCGCCTCCGCCGGGGGCCGGCTGGAGATCCGGCGCAGCACGGCGCCGCCCGCGTCGAGGAGCTCGAGCGTCACCTCCTCGCCCTCCTTCGGCGCGGCCGCGAGCGCGTAATAGATGATGGCGCCGCTGGGCGGGTTCTGTCCGAGCCCGGGCCGGCCGCGGCCGCCCGCGAAGAACCGCACCGCGGGCGAGGGGGTGTAGAGCCGCGTCTGGCCGGCGGGGGCCGCCTGCCGGAGCGGGCTCACGTCGTCGAGGATCCAGAACGAGCGTCCCTGCGTGGCGACGACGAGGTCCTGGCCGTGCACGACCATGTCCGTGATCGGCACGACCGGCAGCCGGCCGGCCGTGGCGCCGGCGTCGTCGCCGGTCTGGCCGGGCAGGTCCATCCCGAGCGGCTCCCAGCGCCCCCCGGCGTCGAACGAGACGAAGGCGCCGGTCTCCGTGCCCGCGTAGAGCAGGTCCGGCCGCACCGGGTCCTGCCGCGCCACGCGCACGAACGCGTCCGCGGGCAGGCCGCTCGTGATCTTCGTCCAGCTCTGGCCGTAGTCGCGCGTGACGTAGAGGAAGGGGCGGAAGTCGTCGTGCTTGTACCGGTTCACGGCCAGGAACATCGTGCCCGCCTCGTGGCGCGAGGGGTCCACCTGGCTGACCATGCTCCACTCCGGCAGGTCCTTCGGCGTGACGTTGGCCCAGCTCGCGCCCCCGTCGCGCGAGACGTGGACGAGGCCGTCGTCGGAGCCGGCCCAGAGGAGCCCCTTCTGCAGCGGCGACTCCGCGAAGGCGAAGATCGTCCCGTAGTACTCGACGCTGGTGTTGTCCCGGGTGATCGGCCCGCCGGTCGGACCGAGCTTCCCTGGGTCGTTGCGCGTCAGGTCGGGGCTGATGGCCTGCCAGCTCTGTCCCTCGTTCGTGGACCTGAACAGCACGTTGCCCGCGGCGTAGACCACGCCGGGGTCGTGCGGCGAGGCCACGATGGGGAACGTCCACTGGAAGCGGTACTTCATGCCCTCGGCGCCGTGCCCCATCGGGTCGTCGGGGTACACGGTCACGTTGCGCACCTCGCCGGTGCGGTGGTCGTAGCGGCTGATGAAGCCGCCGTAGCAGCCGGCGAAGACCACGCTGGGGTCGCCCGGCTTCGGCGCGATGTACCCGCTCTCGCAGCCGCCGACCTCGTGGAAGTCCGTCGCGCCGAGGCCGGCCCCGCGGTTGCGGCTCGCGATCGCGACCGTCGAGTTGTCCTGCTGCGCGCCATAGACGTGATAGGGGAAGCGGTCGTCCGTGATCACGTGGTAGAAGTGCGCGGTCGGCTGGTTGTCCTGCCGCGACCAGCTCGCGCCCCCGTCGAGCGAGACGTTCGCGCCGCCGTCGTTCGCGTTGATCATCCGCCGCGGGTCCTCGGGCGCGATCCAGAGGTCGTGGTTGTCGCCGTGCGGCACCGCGATCGTGGAGAACGTCTTCCCTCCGTCGAGCGAGCGGAAGAACCCGACGTTCAGCACGTAGACCGACTCGGCGTTCTTCGGGTCGGCGTAGATGTGCGTGTAGTACCAGGCGCGCTGGCGCAGCCGGCGATCGTCGTTGATCCTCCGCCAGGTGCGGCCGGCGTCGTCGGAGCGGAAGACGCCGCCGTCCTCGGCCTCGATGATCGCCCACACGCGGCTCGGGTTCGCGGGCGAGACGGCCACCCCGATGCGGCCCCAGACGCCCTTGCTCGGGAGGCCCTCGCCGGTCAGCTTGTGCCAGGTGTCCCCGCCGTCGGTGCTCTTGTAGAGCGCGCTGCCCCTTCCCCCGCTCTCGAAGCCCCAGGGCAGGCGCACGACCTGCCAGAAGCCCGCATAGAGCACGCGCGGGTTGGTGGGATCGAGCACGAGGTCCACCGCCCCGGTCTTGTCGTCCACGAA
>DATBIZ010000683.1:0-1667 GCA_036556645.1 Vicinamibacteria bacterium
CCGGGCCGGGTGCGTGACCCGGCCGCCCGCCGCTGAGGCATCCTAGAGCCATGACGGTCGCCGACGCCGAACGCCTTCTCTCGCGCCTGCGGCCCGCGCGCGCGCATATCGACCTCGACCGCCTCGCCGCCAACTACCACGCGATCGCCACCCACGCCGCGCGTCCGGTGATGCCGGTCGTGAAGGCGGACGCCTACGGGCACGGGGCGGCGCACGTGGCCCGCCGGCTGGTCGTGGAGGGCGCGCCGATGCTCGCGGTCGCCTATCCGGAAGAGGGCGCCGCGCTGCGCGGGGCGGGGGTGAAGCTGCCCATCGTCGTCCTCGCCGGCTTCGCGCCCGGGCAGGAGCCGGTCCTGATCGAACACGACCTGACCCCGGTCGTCTCCACGCCCGAGACCCTGGACCTGGCGCTGGCCGCGGCGGCGGCGGCCCGCCGCCGGCTCGCCGTGCACCTGAAGGTGGACACCGGCATGGGGCGCCTCGGCTTCGCGGCCCAGGAGCTCGAGCCGGCGGCGGCCGCGCTCGCCGGCTCGGGCCGGGTGGAGCTGGCCGGCCTGATGACCCATCTCGCCAGCGCGGACGAAGACGCCGCGTTCACCGAGCGGCAGCTCGACCGCTTCGACGAGGCGATCGCCCGGCTGGCGGCGCGCGGGCTGAAGCCGCGCCACGTCCACGCCGCCAACAGCGCCGGGCTGGCCTTCCTGCGGCCCACGCACACGCTGGCCCGGCCGGGCCTCATCCTCTACGGCGTCCGGCCGCGGCCGCTCTCGCCGGACCTGCCCGTGCAGCCGGTCATGTCAGTCTCGGCTCGCATCGCGCTCGTCAAGCAGGTGCCGGTGGGAACCACGGTGTCGTACGGGGCGCGATGGGTGGCGGCGCGTCCCTCCCGCGTCGCCACCATACCCATCGGCTACGCGGACGGGGTGCCGCGCACGCGCGTGATGTCGGAGACGGGGGCGTTCGTCGCCCGGGGAGAACGGATACCGGTGGCCGGAACCGTGTGCATGGACCTGACGATGGCGGACGTCACCGACCACCCGGCCGTCCAGCCGGGCGACGAGGCGATCCTCCTCGGCGACGCGCCCGGCGCCTGGGAGCTGGCCGAGTGCGCGGGCACGAACGCGTGGCAGGTCCTCACCGGGATCGGCTCGCGCGTGCCGCGCGTGTACCTCGAGGCCGGGCGCATCGTGGCCGTCGAAGCGCGGTACGAGCCCTGAAGCTCAAGAGCGTCTTCGCCTGCCAGGCCTGCGGGCTCGAGAGCTCGAAGTGGCTCGGCCGCTGCCCCGACTGCGGGGAGTGGAACAGCTTCGCCGAGGAGCGGCAGGAGCCGCCGTCCGCCCGCAGCGGCCGCGCCGCCTCCGTGCGCGAGCACGGCGGCCGGCCGCAGCCGTACGACCTGGTGGACGTCGGGGAGGTCGAGCGCATCCCCTCGGGCATCGGCGAGTTCGACCGCGTGCTCGGGGGCGGCATCGTGCCGGGCTCGATGGTGCTGATCGGGGGAGAGCCGGGCATCGGGAAGTGCATATCCGGTTCAACCCGGCTGCTGGACCCTGGCTCCGGAGCCTGGCTGCCCATCACCGAGTGGGCGAATACCGCCCGCCGCGTCGTTTCTCTCGATGAAGCGACGCGCACGCTTCGCCCACAGCCGGCAGTCGCATTTCACGACC
>DATBIZ010000684.1:0-5911 GCA_036556645.1 Vicinamibacteria bacterium
CGAGCAGCGGACGCTCGCCCCGGTGAAGTCGGACCTGAGCATCCTGCGCTTCGACGTGGTGTGGGTGTACTAGGGCCTCCGGGGAACTCCCGGGGACGGCGAGCGTATCTTCTCTTACACGGGCGGAAGGGAGGGGGGACGGCAGGTTGAAGGCGGACGTGGGCGATCTGCGGAGCCGGATCGACGCGGTGACCAGCCGCTTCCGGGAAAGCGTGCACCGTCCGGGCCCGCCGCCGCGGGCGGACCGGCCGCCCGCCACCGAGAGCTACTGGCGCAGCGTCCAGGACCGCTACACGCGCGACGTGACCGAGCAGGGGCTGCGCGACCTGCTCGGCTACGAGACCCAGGACGCGTGGCGGTACTTCAGCCGCGAGATCGACTTCGCGCGGCTCCGCCGCTACCCGTGGTTCCGGCGGTATCCGCTCACCGCGTGGAAGATCTTCCTGGCCGTCGCCTACCGCCTCTCCCCGGCGCGGCGGCTGCTGTTCGCGATCGCGGTGCCGCTGCTCGTGTTGTCCTGGTTCTTCTACGGGCCCGAGGCGGCCCTGAGCTGGTTCGTGGCGGCGCCGTCGTGGCCGCTGGTCGCGGCCACCCTGCTCTTCGCGCTGCTGGTGCTGGAGCTGCGCGACAAGCTCGTGCTCAAGGGCGACCTCGAGATCGCGCGGCAGATCCAGTTCGGGCTGCTCCCGTTCGATCCCTACGAGCGCGACGGCGTGGGCGTGGTGGCGGCGATGCGTCCCGCCAACACGGTGGGCGGAGACTACTTCGACGTGATCGAGCTGGGCGGACGGCGCCTGGCGGTGGCGGTGGCCGACGTGGCCGGCAAGGGCATGCCGGCCGCGCTGCTGATGGCGCTGCTGCAGGGCAGCCTGCGCACGCTGATCACCGCCGGCTTCCGCGGCGCGGAGCTGATCGACAAGCTCAACGCGCACCTGCACGCGAACATCCCCGCCAACCGCCTGGTCACCCTCTTCTACTGCGAGCTCGACGCGGACACCGGCGCGCTCTCCTACGTGAACGCGGGCCACAACGCGCCCTTCCTCCTGCGCGCGGGCGGCCTGCTGCGCCTGCCCGCCACCGACGTGGCGCTGGGCGTCCTGCCCGAGGCGCGCTTCCGGGCCGCCACCGCCGCCCTCGAGCCCGGCGACCGCCTCTTCGTGTACACCGACGGCGTGAGCGAGGCGTTCGACGCGCGCGAGTGCGAATACGGCGACGCCCGGCTGCAGGCGCTGCTCGAAGGGCACCGCCACCTGGGCGACGCCGAGCTGCTGCAGAAGGTGCAGGCCGACGTGCTCGTGCACTGCGGCTCGGTGCGCCCGCACGACGACATGACCCTGCTCGTGCTCGCCCGGCGCCGCGCCGCCACCGCCCCGGCCTGAGGCGCCGCGCGGGCTGCTAGACTCGGCTGTCCTGCCCGCCGTTCTCCACGCGCACGGAGGTGACATGGCCGCCCGCGACGGAAACCTCGGCGCCGCCCTGCGGCACCTCGACGGCCACCTCGACCCGTGGAAACGAACGCTGATCGACCTCGCGCGCATTCCCAGCGTCTCCGCCGACGGATTCCCGCCCGCCGAGGTCCGCCGCTCGGCGCAGGCGGTCGCCGAGGCGCTGCGCGCGGCCGGTTTGGACAACGTCCAGGTCCTCGAGCTCCCCGGCGTGCATCCCTACGCCTACGGCGAGTGGCTGCGCCGCGAGGACGCGCCCACGATCCTCCTCTACGGCCACCACGACGTGCAGCCGCCGGGCCGGCCGGAGAAGTGGCTCTCCCCGCCCTTCGAGCCCACCGAGCGCCACGGGAGGCTCTTCGGCCGCGGCACCGCGGACGACAAGGCCGGCGTCATGGCGCACGTGGCCGCGGTGGCGTCGTACCTGAAGTCCGGCGGGACGCTGCCGTGCAACGTGCGCTTCCTGGCCGAAGGCGAGGAGGAGATCGGCTCGCCGAACCTGGCCCGCTTCCTCGAGAAGTACCGGGACATGATGCAGGCCGACTTCATCGTGCTCTCCGACACCGCGAACTTCGACACCGGCGTGCCCGCGCTCACCTACCAGCTCCGCGGCATCGTGCAGGTGGACGTGGAGGTGCAGTGCCTGGAGCGGCCGCTGCACAGCGGGATGTGGGGCGGCCCGGTGCCCGACCCGGCGCAGGTGCTCTGCCGGCTCGTGGCCTCCCTGCGCGGGAAGAAGGGGCGGCTCTCGGTCCCCGGGCTGTACAAAGACGTGGCCAGGCCGCGCCGGAAGCAGCGCAGGCGGATGCGCAAGCTGCCGTTCGACGAGGCGAAGTTCAAGCGCGAGGCGGGGCTGCTCGAGGGCGTGGGGCTGGCCGGGGAGAAGGGCTATTCGGTGTACGAGCAGCTCTGGACCCGTCCCTCGCTGACCGTGATCGCGATGGAGTCGCACCCGATCCTCGGCTCGTCGAACCAGATCGTGGACTCCGCGCGGGCGCGGCTCTCCCTGCGCACGGTGCCGGAGATGGACGCGCAGAGGGCCGGCATGCTGCTGGTGAGGAAGCTGGTCAGCAAGGCCCCGCACGGCGCGCGCGTCACCGCGCGCATCACCGGGAGCACGCCGTGGTGGACGACGGATCCGGAAGGGCCGGCCTTCGAGGCCGCGCGCCGCGCGCTCGCGGCCGGGTTCGAGAAGGAGACGGCGATGATCGGGGCCGGAGGCTCGATCGGGTTCGTGCAGCCGTTCGCCGACCTGCTGGGCGGGGCGCCCTGCCTGCTCATGGGCGTCGAGGACCCGGCCTCCAACGCGCACTCCGAGAACGAGAGCCTGCACCTCGGCGACTGGGTCAAGTGCATGCGCTCGGCGGTGCACCTCTACGACGAGCTGTCCCGGGTGCCGGTCGCGCGAGGGCGATGATCCGTTCGGCGGGCCGCTTCCTGGGCGCGGCGCTCGCGTTGACGTCGGCGCTGGCGGCGACGGCCGAGCCCAGCGACGCGGGCGCGCCGCCGTCGGGACGGCGCGGGCCGCTCGAGTTCCGCGACGAGTGGCTGCTCGCGCAGCCGCGGCTGACGCTACCTGCGCTCTCGCCCGACCCGCTCCCGCGCGGCGTCACGCGCGTGAGCCTCGATCTGGCGTGGGGCAGCGACTTCGGCTGGCAGCCGAGCACGGCGACGACCCGGCGGACGGACTATCTCGTGGACGGTGAGCACCGCACGGTCGCGGTGGACGTCCGCCGCGGTCTCACCCCGGCGCTGACCGTCGGCGCGCGCGTGCCCCTGCGCTGGCGCGGCGGCGGGATCATGGACGGGATCATCGACTGGTTCCACGGCCTGACCGGCCTGCCCGGGGGCGCGCGGCCGGTGTTCCCGGCGGACCAGCTCCGCGTGGAGTGGGTCGGTCCCCTGCGCCGGACCGTGCGGTGGGACGCGGAGCCGGGCGGCGGGCTGGGCAACGTCGAGCTGTTCGGGCATTGGGCGTTCCGGCGGCGCGAGGACGGGTGGACGGCGGCGCTCGCCGCCCGCACCACGCTGCCGACCGGCGCGGGCACCTTCTCCGGGAACGGGCTCGAGGCCGGCGCCCAGCTCGTGTCCGCGCGCGCGCTCGGCGGGTCGTTCGACCTGTACGCCGGCGGTGGCGCCACCGCGCACGCGACCGACGTCCTGGCGGCGATCGAGTACGCTCCCGTCCGCGGCCACGGGTTCGTCGCGCTCGAGTGGCGGCCGGCCAGGCGCCTGAGCGTCTCGGTCGAGCTCGACGCCAGCACGCGGCTGGTCGAGAACCTGCCGCGGTACCCTGGCTGGCAGGGCTATTTCCGCATGGGCGCGGCGCTGGACCTCTCGCGGCGCTGGCGCGTGCAGGGCGGGTTCGTGGAAGGCATCAAGAGCCAGAACGCGACCACCGACTTCGGGATCGCGGCCGGGGTGTCGCGGGCGTTCGGACGGTGAGCTCCGAGGAGAAGGACGCGGGACCGAGCCGCGCGGCGGTGCTGGTGGCGAGCGTGGCCATCACCGCGGGCGTCGCGTACCTGGCCTTCCTGCTCGGGGCGTGGGGGTTCAACACCCGTCGCTACAGCCAGCACGAGCGGCGGCTGCAGAAGCTGCTGCTGGCGGCGCCGCGGCTCGACCAGGTAGTGCAGGCCTTCGAGGAGGAAGGGAGCGCGCTGGTCGCGTCCGCCCGTGGGGCGGGGGAGCTGCAAGGCGTGGCCGCGCAGTACGCGGGCGAGCGCGCGGCGGCGGTCGGGGAGAAGGGCGCGCGCTGGCCGCAGACGCGCGTGTTCGCCGCGGGCGACATGTATTACTTCGTCTTCTTCGACGAGGGCGGGGTCATGCGCGACTTCGCGCTGGCGACGCGGTGAGCCGGCGTGTGTGGCGCGGGCGCCGCGTGGGCCAGGCGAGCTCGACGTGCCCTCGCGGACCTCAGGCCAGCACGGCCTGCATCGCCGCCCGCAGCGCGTCGCGGCGGGCGGTGAGCGCGGCCAGCCGCGGGCCTGCCGAGGAGAGCCACCGCCGCCGCGCGCGCACCCGGCCGGCGTTCCATCCCTCTCGCCAGCGCAGCGCGACGTAACCCGCGATCGGCGCCGCCGCGAACACGGCCGCGCCCGTGGCCGCGCCCGCGAGCGTGGCGGCGACCGCGGCCTGGACGATCCAGGCCAGGGGGAACAGCACGAGCGCGCCGACCACCTTGTACGTCGCGGGCTGGTCGGGCGAATAGGTCAGGTGGCGGGCCAGCGCGTCCACCGCCCGATAGGGAACGACGTTGAGGAGCATCCCCGCCGCCGCCAGGGGCGCCGCGAGGGCGAAGCCCAGGCGCCGTCGCGCGCCGGGCGGCGGGCCGGGGGCGGCGAGCATGTCGTCCGGCGTCAGTCCCCGCGCGCTGAGCTCACGCTCGTACGCGCGTACCTCCTGCGCGAGCGCCCGCGCGTGGTCGGGGTCCCGCTGCCGCAGCTCGCGATACGCGTCCCATAGACGCTGGCGCAGGGCCCACAGCTCCGGGAACGCGGGCGGCCCGGACGGGCGAGGGTCGGCGAGCAGCGCGCACGCCCGTCCGACCAGCCGCGCCTCCTCCCAGGACGCGTGATCGAGCGTCACGTCCGACAGGGCCTCCGCGATGCGGTCCGTGAGCCTCTGGACCGCCTCGCGCGGCGCGGAGGCCGGGCGCCCGACCTCGGGCGCGGGGTCGATGGGCGGGCCGACCTGCACGATCACGCGGGAGCGGAACCGGCCCTTCTCCTCGTAGACGAGCCCGACCGGCAGCACGCGCAGCCCGAGCGGCCCGTGCCGCTCTTCGGCCTCGAGCGCGATGCGTGCGGCGCCGGTCTTGAGCGGGAGGCGGTGCGGCTCGCTGTGGCTCGTGCCTTCCGGGAAGAGCGCGATCACGCCGCCGCGGGCCAGCTCCTGGTGACAACGCGCGAACGTGTCCACGTTGCGCGCGGGGTCCACGCCTTCGTCCTGCCGGCGGAACACGGGCAGCGCCCCCGCCAGCAGCAGCAGGGGAGCGACCGCGGGGTGGCGCCAGAGGGTGCTCTTGGCCAGGAAACGGGGGCGCAGGCCGAGGAACCCCGCGAGGAGGATCGGGTCCATCAGGTTGTTCTCGTGGTTGGCCACGATGACCAGCGGGCAGCCGTGCGGCACGCGGTCGGCGTCGAGGACGTCCACCTCCCGGAAGAACAGGCGCGCCACCGCCCGCGCGAGCAGCGCGGTGGCGGCATCGAGCGCGGCGCGCAGCAGCCGTCGCATCGGCTCAGGCGGCGGTGAGGCCTGCCCGGGCCTCGGCCGCGCGCGCGGCGCGGCGGCCCTCCTCGACGTCCACGAAGGAGAGGATCACGCCGCCGGCGATGAAGAACACGATCAGCGAGAGGATCGCGTTGCGGCTGGAGCCCGTCATGGTCGTCATGCCCGCGAACAGCGCGGGGCCGAAGATCCCGGCGAACTTCTCGAACACCGAGAAGAACGCGAAGAACTCGGAG
>DATBIZ010000685.1:0-2644 GCA_036556645.1 Vicinamibacteria bacterium
ATGCTCTGGTAGAGCGCCTCGGCCAGCTCGAACACCCGCTGGCGCAGCGGCGCCGCCACGGGCTGGGAATGAGCACGCTCGAGCACGGCCTCCGCACGCTCGAGCGCGAGGAGCGCGCCGGCGTCGCGCGCCGCGCGCAGCTCGTCTAGCGCGCGGTGCTCCAGCTCGGTCTCGTACAGGAGGCGGCGGCGGTCGTAGGCGTCGTAGTAGGCGCGGTAGAGCGCCTGCTGGAAGCGCCAGTTCAGCAGGTCCTGCGGGCTGGCCGCGCGTTCCATGGCCTGGAACTGCGCGAGCGTGGTCTCGACACCCTGGTTCGTGAGCAGCGGCCCGCGCCAGTTCCTCTCCAGGGCCATCAGCCCCTGCGCGAAGCCCTCGGCGTAGCCCTCGCCGATGAAGTAGCGGCTGTAGCGGCGCAGGGTGTCGAGGGGGTCCGTCGCGGGATCCCAGCCCAGGGCGCTCCACACGAACTTGTTCACGTCGTCGTTGCAGCCCTCGGAGTAGGTGATGAAGCCGATCGAGGCGTCCTGCGTGGCGCGGAAGATCAGCGTCTCGTCCACCGGGCGCGGGTTGATGCCCTCGCGCCCCTGCGTCAGCGCGTACGCGAGGTCCCAGCCCGGCACCGGGTACTGGGAGTTCAGGCTGTGCGTGATGTCGGGATAGAGGCGGATCGGATAGCGCGCGGGGACGCCGGCCCGGATCTGGCGGAGGCTCTCGCGGATCTGCGGGCCGTACACGATGCCGGTGAGCCACGCGGGCTCGGCCCGCATCAGCTCGTAGAACTCCTTCATCCACTCCGCGTCGAAACCCTGCGGCGACATCCAGAGCTCGGCCTTGGGATGGCTCTGGCGCAGCACGCGCGCCTGCTTCTCCAGGAGGGCGAAGAGCACCCGCGGCCGCGTGTGGCCGGGGTCGCCGCCGGGCACGAGCACCGCGTCCAGGCGCGGCAGCTTCGCGAAGACGGCGCCCCACTCCTGCAGCGCGGCCTCGACCGTGGCCGGCTTCGCGTAGTCCTCATCCAGGGCGGGGTACCAGAGCCACACGTCGAGGCCGTACTTGTCGAGGATCCGCGAGACCTCGACCACCATGTCGATCTGCGGGAGCGGGAAGTGAGGGCTGTCCGGCGCGTCGTCGGAGCGCGGCGGGATCATCTCGACCGCGTTGGTGCCGAAGACCGCGAGGTCCCGGATGTACTGCTCCCAGATCGGCACGGTCCAGGCGTCGTACGAGTTCGTCTTCGGGCGGTAGCCCATCTGGTGGCCCCGGAGCCGGAGCCGCGGCGCGGTCGTGACCTGGAACGCCGGCGCGAGCGCGACGCGCCCGCGCGACATCCGCAGCTCCTGCAGCAGGCGGCCGATCCCGAAGAGGACGCCGCGCGCGTCGTTGCCGGCCACCAGCACGGCCGCGGTCGTCCGTTCGCCCGTGGCGTCGCGGATCTGGAAGCCTTCCGCCGGCAGCGCCTCGCCCGCACGGACCGAGCCCGCGTGGGGACCCGCCCACTGCGTGGCCGTGGCGGCCGTGCCCACCGCGATCACCGGCCGCGCGGTGTCGGGCCAGCGGTCGGCGACCGGCCAGCGGACCTGCGCGCGCTTCTCCACCTCCTCGACCAGCATCGTGACCGCGCTGCGCTCGGGCCCCGACAGGCCGGGCGCGGTCACCACGACCGCGTCGCGCAGGTCCAGCTCGGGCTCGGCCCCCTTGCCGGCCGCGGGCACGCAGAGGATGCCGAGCGCGACCAGCAGGCGAGGGCCGGGGACGCGCCGCGCTCTCGAGGAACCGAAGGCCATCGGACACACCTCCACCGCGCGGTCCGGGACTCCCGGGAGCGCGCAACCGCTGGATGTGACCGAGGCTATTCGCCGCCGCCGCGCGCGTCAAGTGTGGTGGCGACGCGCTGACATGTTAGCGGCAACTCGCGGCGCGGTGGGGGCCGGTCTCCTCGTTGCGGTCGGTGGCCGGGGGCGGCGTGGCGGAAAGGGCGGAGATCGCGTCGCGCAGCTCCGTGGTCATCTGGACCTCGGCCGCGCCGAGGCAGTCCTCGAGCTGCTTCAGCGTGCGCGCGCCGAGCACCGGGGCGGTGACGGCAGGGTGAGCCGCCACCCAGGCGATGGCCAGGGCGGCCGGGCTGTGGCCACGCTCGCGCGCGAACGCCACGAAGGCTTCGGCCACGTCGATGTAGGTGTCCTCGCCGTAGCGCGCCTGGTACATCTTGTTGCTGGTCAGACGGCCGGTATCCGGACGGCGATCGCGTCCGTACTTGCCGGTGAGCAGCCCCGCCGCCAGCGGGTTGTAGGTCGTCACGGCCAGGCCCTCGGCCGCGGCCATGGGCAGGATCTCGACCTCGGCCTGCCGCTTCAGCAGGTTGTACATCGGCTGGACGCAGACGAGCGGGCTCCAGCCGTGGCGCTCCTGGAGGCCGAGCGCCTTCATCGTCTGCCAGGCCGCGAAGTTGCTCACCGCGGTGTAGACGACCTTGCCGTCCCGCACCAGGTCCTCCAGCGCGCGCAGCGTCTCGTCGAGCGCGGTGTCGGGGTCGAAGCCGTGGAGGAAATAGAGGTCGATGCGGTCGGTGCGCAGCCGCCGCAGGCTCGCCTCGACCGCGCTGGTCAGGTTGTAGCGGGAGGAGCCGCGCGCGTTCACGTCCGGG
>DATBIZ010000686.1:0-2757 GCA_036556645.1 Vicinamibacteria bacterium
CAGGATCGCGCCGCCGCGGCCGCGCGCGGTGAAGTAGGCGAGCGACACGAGGTTCACGAGCAGGTGCGCGGGCAGGTAGGCGAAGAGGAGCGGCCACGGCATGTCCTTGGCCCAGGTCCAGACCAGGTTCCGGTGGCCGTGGTAGACGGCGAAGTCGCTGCCGCGGCCCGTGACCGCGGAGCCCACGTGCCGGACCACGGCGTCGGGCACGTAGCGGCAGCGATGTCCGGCCAGCCTCAGCCGGAACGCGAGGTCCACGTCCTCGAAGAAGCAGAAGTACGCCTCGTCGAACCCGTCCACCTCGAGGAACGCGTCGCGGCGATAGACGGCCGCCGCCGCGCAGGCCGAGAACACCTCGCTGGCCCCGGCGCGCGAGCGCGCGGCGCGCCGTCCGTGGTCGCGGCGCCAGGCCACGCCGGCGGCGCTGTAGAGGTCTCCGGTGCCGTCGAGCCGCTCGGGATCGCGCTCCGACACGAGCCGGCTCGCGAAGAAGGCGTAGCCCGGGTGCGCCTGCGCCGCCGCGGCCAACCGCTCGAGCCAGTCGCGCTCCGGGAACGCGTCCGGGTTGACCAGCGCGAGCCATTCGGCGCGAACGGCCGTGGCCGCCAGGTTGTTGGCGGCGGCGAAGCCCAGGTTGCGGCCGGGCCGCAGCACTCTCACGCCTGGATAGCGCGCCTCGAGGCCCTCCGCGGAGCCGTCGTCGCTCGCGTTGTCCACGACGACGATCTCCGACGGGGGCAGGGTCTGCGACCGCACCGCGTCGAGGCAGCGCCCGAGCATCGCGCCGGCGTTCCAGTTGACGATCACGACCGCGGCGCGGAAGCTCACGGCCGCATCTCGACGCGCATCGGCCTCCGGATTGGCCCACGATCGTACTCCAGCGGGCCGCGCGCGGCCGGGCCGCCGGTAGAATGTGCCGCTCCATGAAAAGGTTGACGGCGCTGGCCCTTCCGCTCGCCCTCCTCGTGCCCGCGGCGGCCGGCGCGGGCGACGTGGAGCTGCTGCCCGACCTGGCGGTCCGCCTCGAAGCCGCGCGCTATGCGCCCACGGAGCCGGACCTGCACTTCACCGGGTGGATCGGCGCGGGGGCCGGCCTGGTGCGGGCGGGCGCGGTGACCGGCTACTTCGACGCGGACGTGGAGACGATCCTCGGCTGGCAGCGGCGCCCATTCGAGGCGAACCAGGCCAACTACCACCTCGAGCTGGGCCTGCGCCGGCGGATCGGCGCCATGACCGGCGCAATCGTCTTCCACCACGTCTCGCGCCACGCGGTGGACCGCGACAAGCCCGAGGCCGTGGACTGGAACGTGCTCGGCATACGCCTGACCAGCCAGGAGGACGCCGCGGTGCGCGTGCGCCTGGGGCTTGGCCACACGACGCAGGCCTCGCTGGTGGGCTACCGGTGGGAGGCGACCGCCGGGCTCACCGCGGACGTCTCGGCCCCCTTCTACGTCTCGGGGGACGTCCGGTACGTGACCGTGCACGCCGACCCGGCGTTCCCGCGCGGGAACTTCGCCGACGTCCGGGCCGAGGCCGGCGGGCGCTGGCGGCGGGGCGAGGCCTGGCTGGCGGTCTACGGCGCCTTCGAGCGGCGCAACGACGTGCTGCTGCTCGCGCCGGCGGTCCGCAACCGGGCCCTACTGGGATTCCGGATCCTCTATTCCAGCCGTTAGGGCCGCCTTCGACATCAACGGCGACGCCTTGACATGGTCAAGCGCCGGATGTCAGTGTAGATGACAGGACGTTGGCGCCCGCACGCGCCGTCGTCCACCTCGGAGGCACGAATGGACCTGATCGTCACCCTGATCGTCGGAGGCCTGATCGGCTGGCTGGCCAGCCTCGTGATGCGGACGGACGCGCAGATGGGCATCCTCGCCAACATCCTCGTGGGCATCGTCGGCTCGTTCCTGGGCCACTGGCTCGCGGGGGCGATGGGCCTGGCGGTCACCGGGCCGGCGCGCTGGCTCGTTTCGCTGCTGGGCGCGATCCTGCTGATCGCGATCGTGCGCGCGCTCGGGTTGTTCCGCCCGCGGACGGTCTAGCGTCATCTCGGGGGGATCGCTCGGGCCGCGGGCACGGTCGGCAGCGATGGCCCTCGCTCATTCGCCCAGGTTCAACCGGCGGCGGAGCTCGCGCAGCTGCGCCTCCGCCGCCTTGCGCACCTCGAGGTGGCGGCTCTCCGTCATCAGCCGCCACAGGTAGTCCGCGTCTTCCTTCCGGTTCAGCGACCGCACGAGGATCTGGCCGATGTGGCGATCGCCGGAGTGCTCGCGGAGGGGCGACGTGTCGCGCATCTTCTTCGCCGCTTCCTGCCGGATGAAGAAGTGGCGGTGGCTGCAGACGACGGCGAGCAGCACGTAGTCTCTCGCGTGGTCCACGGGGAGCGCCTCGATCCGGTACAGCAGCTCGTCGTCGGTCAGCGCGAGCCAGCCCTCCGGATCCTCGCCGCCGCCGGGGCCTTCCACCCACGGCGCGCGGTTGAAGGGGTCCGGCGGATCACCCACGCGGAGCCCGCCGTGCCGGCGTGGTCACGAGAGGGACTCCGCGCGGCGCCGGAACTCCTCGACCACGGCCTCGAGCAGCCGCTGCTCGGCCATGCTGACCGCCTCGAACGTGAGGCCGAACGCGTGCCAGTCGCCGTGCTCGGCCGCGCGCACCCACCGCACGCGCGCCGGCAGGCGGCGCGCGGTGGCCTCGGACCCGAGGCGCACCTCGAGGATCACCGCCGACTCCGGCACCGGGGGCAGCCCCTGCGTC
>DATBIZ010000687.1:0-2864 GCA_036556645.1 Vicinamibacteria bacterium
CCGGTCCAGAGCGACCAGCCGACGAGCAGCGCGGCGCCGGCGGTGAGCCCGCGCTTGTCCCACACGAGCGCCACCGCCACGATCAGCAGCGGCGCGATCGGCACCAGGAACCGCGCCGGCGGGTTGAAGCCGCCGCGCCACATGTGCCACGTCGCGGCCGTGAGGAGCACGGCGCCCACCGCCGCGATCACCGCCAGCCCGACGTCTCGGTCGCGGCGGAACAGGTGGACGAGCCCGAGCAGCGAAAGGGCGAGCGCGGGCGCGTACACGAGCAGGCCGAACTCCTGGTCGAGCAGCAAACCGGGGAGCCCCTCGCGCAGCGTCGGCAGCGAGAACTCGGGCCGGCGGCCGTAGACCCGCCGCGGGTCGAAGAACCCGTACAGCCGCCAGTGGTGCAGCGCGAGCGCGGCCGCCGAGACGAGCGGCGCGGCGAAGAGCACGGCCAGCGCGCGCGGCGAGGGCCGGCGGGTGAGCGCGTAGGCGAACACGATCGCGGCGACCAGCGCGTAGCGCACGTTCAGCCAGGGCAGCAGCGCGAGCGCGGCGGCGCAGACGAGGGCCGCGCGCAGCGACGGCTGGGCGACCCGCGCGGCGGAGCGCAGCGCGAGCGCGACGAGCAGCGCGGCCGGCACCTCGGTGAACACCAGCCCCGCGTAGTGGACGAGCGGCGGGCTGAGCGCCACCAGCCATCCGATCGCCTCCGCCCGCGCCGCGTCTGCGGTCCACTCGCGCGCCAGCTCGCGCACCTCGCGCGCGAGCCAGGCCGCGAGCCCCGCCATGAAGAAGGACACGGCCGGATAGCCGCCGAGCGCGTAGGCGGGCAGGATCAGGAGCGACAGCCCGAGCGCGTGCAGCGAGTAGACCGCGCCGTCCTTGCCGCGGACGCGGTAGTGCGGCTGGAGCGCCCGGGGGTAGAACGCGCCGTAACGGCCGTCCGCGTAGTCGCGCTCCAGCGAGAGGTCGCCGTCTCGCAGCAGGCTGTCGGCGACCATCAGGTAGTGCGGCTCGTCGCCCTCGGGACCGACCTGCGCCTGCACGCGCAGCGACACGACCGCGAACAGCACGAGCACGGCCGGGACGAACGCGCGCGCGGGCGGCCGCCGCCCCGTGGTGGCGACCGCGAGCGCGGCGGCCGCGGCGACCAGCGCGAAGAGCGGCGCACCCCCGAGCGCGCGCAGCCCCGGCAGCGGGGCCGCGGTCAGCAGCGCCAGCAGGAGCGGTGCGAGCCCGAGCAGCAGCCGTCCGCCGGCGACGCCGCACGTGAGCGCGAGGGCCGAGACGGCCGCCGTGGCCAGCACGAGGGCGGCCAGCGTGGGCGCCCCGAACGCGACCCGCCCGCCCGCGGACGCCGCGCCCCCGGCGGCGATCACCAGCAGCAGCCACGCGGCGGCGTAACCGGCGGCGGGGAGCCAGACCACGCGCGATTCTACCCACCGGCCGCCGGGGGCCTTCGTTGACTCGGGTGCCCCCATTCGCCAAGATGCCTGTGGAGGGTGTGATGAGGCCTCTGGGCATCGCCGGCGTGTCGCTGCTGCTCGTCGCGGGCGCGTCGTCCGTGCGCGCCGACGAGGTCTTCCTCGTCGGCGGCGGCAGGATCGTCGGCGAGGTGGTGGAGCGCCGCGCGGACGCCGTGGTCGTCGAGGTCGGTCCCGGGCGCGTCACGCTGCCGGCCAGCCGGGTCGCGCGGATCGCCACCGGCACCAGCGCGCTCGCCGTCTACCGCGACCGTGCCGCTGGACTGTCGCCCCGCGACGCGGCCGGCTGGCTCGCCCTGGGCCGCTGGGCGCAGGACAACGACCTGCTCACGCTGGCGGGCGAGGCGTTCGCCCGCGTGATCGCGGCCGATCCCTCGCACGAGGCCGCCCATCGCGCGCTGGGGCACGTGCGCCTGGCGGGCCAGTGGATGACCGAGGTGGAGAGCTACCGCGCCCGCGGCTGGGTGCAATACGAGGGCACGTGGATGGCGCCCGAGGACGCGCAGGCGCAGGCGGCGCAGCGTGCGCTCGAGGCGCAGGCCCGCCTGGCCGAGCGCGAATCAGCGGCCCGCGAGCGCGAGGCGGAGGCGCGCGCCCGCGCGGCCGAGGCCGACGCCGCGCGCGCCGCCGCGGAGGCCGAAGCGGCCGCCGCCACGGCCGGCGGCATCCCGTATCCGTGGGTCTTCGGGCCGAGCTACGGCCCCTACGGCGGCTACGGCGACGTGCGGCCGCCGTACCTGCCGGGACACCGCACGGGTCCCCCCCACGGACAGCGTGGCCGTCGCGACGACGGCGCCGGCCCCTCGCAGCGGCCGCAGCGAGACGAGCGCGCGCGGCCCGCGCCGCCCTCCCGCCCGTCACACCCGCCGGCGAAGGGCAGCAGCAAGGGCATCCCCGACTCGCGCGTCCGCCCGCGCCCGCGCGGCTGACCCGCGGCCGGATTTCTTCTCGCGTAGGCGCTTTCCGCTTGATTTTCGCTTTTCGTTCGCCTATGCTCGGCGCATGCACCTGACGCGCCGGCAGAAAGAGATCTTCGACTACGTCGGCCGATACATCGAGAAGAAGGGCTACGCCCCCACCATCGAGGAGATCGGCGACCACTTCGGGCTCAGCTCGTTGGCCACCGTCCACAAGCACCTGAGCAACCTGCAGGCGAAAGGCCTGATCAAGCGCGCCTGGAACCGCAGCCGTGCGCTCGAGCTGGTGCCGACCCAGGTGAAGGTGCACGCGGTCGAGCTGCCCCTGCTGGGCCGCGTGGCCGCCGGCTCACCGATCGAGGCGGTGACGGGCACCGAGACGATCCACGTCCCCGAGGACATGGTCGGCCGGCACCGCACGTACGTGCTGCAGGTGAAGGGCGACTCGATGATCGACGAGCAGATCCGCGAC
>DATBIZ010000688.1:0-4391 GCA_036556645.1 Vicinamibacteria bacterium
TCGAACCCGCGCAGCCACTCCTCGACCCAGCCCGTGACGACGTCCTGGTCGTAGCGATAGGGAGGGAGAAATCGCTCGATGGCGAGGAGGGTGGGCATGTCCCAGGATACCGCGCAGTTCAGGGCGCGGTCGGGCCGGGGACAACCAGCACCCATCAGCGGCCATCATCGGGGCCGGATCTCGGCCCTGAGCGATGTCTGTGGTCTGAGCGTTTTCTAGAACGGCACGTCGTCGTCGGAGACCTGGAAATCCTCCGCCGGCGGGCCGCCGGACTCCTTCGGCCCCTCGGCCGGCCGGCCTCCGCCGCCCTCCCCGCGCGAGCCGAGGAGGACCAGCCGCGACCCCGGCCCGCTGACGCGGATCTTGGTCGTGTTGCGCTTGTTGCCGTCCTTGTCGGTCCATTCGTCGTAGCGGATGGACCCTTCGATGTAGACCTGCCGGCCCTTCGACAGGTAGTCCCTGGCGACCTGCGCCGCCTTGCCGAAGATCTCGACGCGGTGCCACTCGGTGCGTTCCTGCTTCTGCCCGGCCTTGTCGGTCCACGCCTCGTTGGTGGCCAGGCTGAAGTTGGCGATCGGCTCGCCGGCCTGCGTGTAGCGGATCTCCGGGTCCTTCCCCAGGTTCCCGATCAGGATGACTCGATTGACGCTCGGCATGTGTCTGTCCTTTCGTGTTGGCGTCCTCGCGTCGGCCTTCGCGTCGTCATTCGCCTCGCGCCGGGTGAACCGGCCGCTCGGCGGCCGAGGAAAGCCTATGCTCGGAAAACGCCAGGATGGCGTCCTACGCGACGCTCATTGCGGGGTCAGCCTCTCCTTCGCCTTGCGGCCCGCCTCGGAGTTGGGATAGCGCTCCGCCACCGCGCGGAACTCGCCGAGCGCCTCCCGCCGCCGGCCCAGCCGCTCGAGCGCCATCGCGCGCTTGAACCGGCCGTCGGGCAGCTTGTCGCTCGACGGGTACTCTCGCAGCAGCACGTCCCACGCATCCACCGCCTCGGCGTAGAGCCTCTTGGCGTAGAGGGACTCACCGATCCAGTACTGCGCATTGTCCGAGAGGTCGGTGTCAGGGTAGTACCGAAGGTACTCGCGATAGCCCTGCATGGCCAGGTCGTAGTTGCCGCGGGCGTAATCCGCGTAGGCCTGGCTGTAGAGCTCGCGGGCCGGGGGGGGAGTGGCCACCGGCGGCGCGGCCGTGGCCCCGGGGGGCGCGCCCGCCGCGGCCGGGTCCCCGTCGGCGGGCGTCAGCGGAGGCATGGCGGCCATCGCCGCCTGCTGGGCGGCCGCCGCCGCCGCCGCGGCCTGGGACTGGATGCGCGCGTCGAGCTCGCCCATCCGCTCGGTCATCTCGCGCAGCGCGGTCTGCATCGCCTCGTCCTGCAGCCGCCGGTCCTGGGTCGTCTTGCGGAAGAAGGCGTTCTGCTCGGCGAGCAGCTCGGTCAGGCGCCGGATCTCGCGCTGGCCGTCCTCGGTGCTCCGCTGGAGGTCGGCGATCTGGCTCTGCAGCGCCGCGATCTGGACGTACAGGCGCTCGATGTCCTTGTTGGCGGCGCGGGCGGAGGCGGCGCCGAGCACGGCCGCCGCGGTGCCGGCCAGGATCAGGCGATGACGCATGACAGGTCTCCCGAAAGGACCATGATATCGCCGCGCGCGCGGGGCGCCGCGCGGCGCCCGCCGTGAGGTCTACCGGCTGACCACGAAGTGCGCGCGCCGGTTGCGGGAGTAGGCCGCCTCGCTGTTGAGCGGGTCGAGCGGCCTCTCCTTGCCGTACGAGACCGTGGAGAGCCGTTCCGCCGCCACCCCGAGCGACGTGAGATAGTCCCGCGCCGCGCGCGCGCGCTGGTCGCCCAGCGCCAGGTTGTACTCGGCGGTGCCGCGCTCGTCGCAGTGGCCCTCCACCGTCACCTTCGCCGCGCGGTGGTTCTGCAGCCAGAGCGCGTGCTTCTCCAGGATCGCGCGCGCGCGGTCGGTGAGCGTGGCCAGGTCGTACTCGAAGAGGATGTCCTCGAGCGGGCCGCCCTCGAGCGTGGCGGGGTCGGTGATCGAGAAGTCCTCGGACCGCGTCGCGTCCGCGTCGAACGGCGCCACGTCGGGCCCGCTGTCCACGGGCAGCGGGGCGTCGGAAGGCGTGGTCCGCGCGCCCTGCGCGCCGCCGCCTCCCGTGGCGACGTTGGGCGGGCGCTTCTTGCCGCCGCAGCCCGCGGCGACCCCCAGGCACAGCAGCACGGCGACAACGGCATGGCGTCGCAGCGTCATCTCACCTCCGCGGACGGCCCCCAGTCGGGATAGGCGTTGTTGCCCGCGCCGGCGGGCAGGGTTTGCACGTTGCGGCCGTCGCGGTCGGCCACCGTGATCTGCCAGGTGCCGCCGCGAGCGCGCCGGCAGGCGAACACGAGGTGGCGGCCGCTGGGCGCCCACGACGGATACTCGCAGCTGCCGCGGCCCTGCGTGATCTGGCGCACCTGGCGCGAGGCGAGGTCCACCACCGCGATGTCGAACGTCCCGCCCTCGAGCCGCGAGGTGTAGGCGATCTCGCTGTACTGCCTGGAGGGGTTCCAGGCCGGAGCGTCGTTGTAGTTGCCCACCGAGCTGAGCCGCCGGACGTTCAGGCCCTCGGCGTCCATCAGGTAGATCTGTGGGGTGCCCGAGCGGTCGGAGGTGAAGACGATCTCCTGGCCGGTCGGGCTCCAGGCGGGCGCGGTGTCCAGCGCCGCGCTGGTCGTGATCTTGCGCGCGCCGGTGCCGTCCGCGCTCGCGACCCAGATGTCCATGTTGCCGCCGCGGCTGCTCGCGTAGGCGATCCTCCGCCCGTCGGGGCTGAACGCCGGCGCGAACGCCTGGCCGCGGCCCTCGGTCAGGTTCGTGCTCCTCGCCTCGAAGATCGAGGCCACGAACACGTCCGGCTGTCCCTGCCGGTAGGACACGTAGGCGAGCGAGCGGCCGTCGGGGCTCCAGGCGGGCAGGATGTTGATCGAGCGGTTGACGGTCACCCGGCGCGGGTTGAAGCCGTCGTAATCCATGATGTACAGCTCCTTGCTCCGGCGCGGTCCCTGCTGGTCGCGGTCGGACACGAACGCGATCTTCGTGCGCGCCACGCCTTTCTGCTGCGCGGCGGCCATGATCTCGTCGGAGAGCTGGTGGGCGAAGATGCGCGGGTTCTCCGCGCGGCCCGAGTAGCGCTTGGAGAGGATGGTCTGGCGCGAGTCCACCGCGTGCACGGTGGCCTCGACGGTCAGCTCGCCGCCGGTGACCTGCGCCCGCGTGACCACCAGCACGTTCGCGCCGATGCCCTGCCAGTCGGCGTAGTTGGGGCTCTCGGGGTCGAGCGGCGGGATCGCGGAGAGCAGGTTCTCGGGCACGAAGCGGAAGAAGTTCTCGAAGGCGAGGTCCCGCCGCAGCACCTGCGTCAGCGTGCGGCAGGCTTCGCGGCTCGCCTCGTCCCCGCGGCGCGGCACGCACTCGGGCACCGCGAAGCGCTGCTGGCCGCCGGCGAGGATCTCGATGGTCGGCACCTGTCCCGGCGCGGCGGGCGGCGCCTGCGGAGCCGCCGCGAACGACGCGGCGACCGACGCCAGCGCGGTCGCGAGCGCGCTAGGGAGTGGGCCGGAAGATCGCCTGGATCGTGTAGCGGTTGGTTCCATAGTCCTTGGGCAGTGGGCCAAAAGGCGCGGCGGAGAGCACGGAGCGCTGCGCGGCGAAGTCGAGCAGCGAGGCGCCGCTCGACTGCACCACGCGCACGTCCTCGACCGACCCGTTGGCGAGGATCGTGAAGCTGACCGTGACGGGACGGCTGAAGCCGGTCTTGATCTGCTGCGTCCAGAGCGTCCAGATCTTCCGCTGCACGCCGGCGAGATAGTAGTCGCCCGCGTCCGAGCCGCCCGGCACGCCCGGTCCCTGCGGGCCGAACTCGATGCCCGGCGTCGCGCTGCCGCGGCCGGTCCCTCCGGCGGCGCCGGCCGATGCGCTCGTGCCCTGCTCCGTCGCGGTGCCGCGGGGCGGCGGAGTCGGCCGCGGCGTCGCGCGCGAGCGCCGCTGATCCACCGGCGGCAGCCCGCGCTTCGGCGCCTCCTTCGGCGGCTTGATCACCTTCGGCGGCGGCTCGGGCCTGGGCGCCGGCGGCTCCGGCTGCGCAACGGGCGGCTGGGGCGCGGCCGGCGCGGGCGGCTCCACGCTCGGCGTGCCGCCTCCGCCGCGCGGCAGCGGCACCACGAAACCGGGCATCACCTTCAGCAGCGGCTCCTTCGGCGCGAGCAGGGCGGCCCCGAACGCGAGGCCGGCGAGCGCGAGGTGGCCGACGAAGGACAGGGCGAAGCCCGCGGACAGGCCGCGGTCGAGCCCCTGCCGCTCCTCGATCTGCGCGTTGACCGCGTCGTTCACCGCGGCGCGCGCTCCGGCGGC
>DATBIZ010000689.1:0-9897 GCA_036556645.1 Vicinamibacteria bacterium
ACGGGCCCGTCGCCGGGTTGGGGTCCGGCCGCGGGCGCGGCCCCGGCCGGCGAAGGTCCGCGTCGCTGATGCGGCGGAGCAGGAACGTGTCCAGCGCTGTCGTGTCCATGCTCGAGCCTGCATTCAAGGATCGCGCCATCCTTGTGTTTCACCCGGGCACCACCCGAAACGGGATCTGGTACCCTGGATCGAGCCAGGCAGATCAGGGTGACGCGGACGATCAGAACGCCGCGCGCGTCCGCGCGCGGCGCATTCGGCGAGGGAGCGAGTCGCGGCGTCGCGCGATCGCCGTTCCGCACGAGCGCGCGCGCGCAGGACATCTACGAGGAGCTGTTCGAGCTCGCGCCCGACGCCTACCTGTTCACGACCCCCGCCGGCCGCATCCTCCATGCGAACCGCGCCGCCTGCGCACTGCTCAACTGCTCCCGCGCGCGCCTGCACGGGGCGCCGCTGGTCGGATTCATCAGCGCGCGGCAGTACGGGCGCCTGCTGGCCGACCTGCCGTCGCCAGGGCTCGACCGCCACTCCCTGCCCGAGCGCGAGGTGTCCGTGCGGCCTCCCCACCGGCCCGCGCTCCCGGCGGCGGTGACGGTCGGGGTGGCGCGGGACGGAGCGGGCCGGCGGGTGGGGCTGCGCTGGATGCTCCGCGACGTCACCGAGCGCAAGCGCGTCGAGGCGCGGCTGCAGGCCTCGGTGCACGAGAAGGAGGTGCTGCTCCGCGAGGTGTACCACCGCGTCAAGAACAACCTGCAGGTGATCTCGAGCCTGCTGAGCCTGCAGGAGATCCACCTCACGGACCCGGCCGCGACGGCGGTCCTGCGCCACGCGCGCGACCGCGTGCGCTCGATGGCGCTCGTCCACGAGCGCCTCTACCGCTCGTCCGACCTCACGCAGGTGGACTTCGGAGAGTACCTCCGGGAGCTGGCGCGGGAGCTGCGCCACTCGTACGGCGCGCACGAGATCCGGTTCGTCTTCGACCTCCATCAGGCCGGCCTTGGCATCGACGTTGCTATTCCCTGCAGCATGATCGTCCACGAGCTGGTCAGCAACGCGCTCCGCCACGCGTTCCCGGGCGGAGGGCCGGGCCGGATCGAGATCGCCTTGATCCCGGAGGCCCCCGCGCAGGCCCGCCTCACCGTCGCCGACGACGGCGCCGGCCTTCCGGCCGCGGACGAGCCGCCGCGGAGCGGAAGCCTCGGCCTGCAGCTCGTGCAGATGATGGTCGAGCAGATCGGCGGCCGGATGGACGTCCGCCGCACACCGGGCGCGCGCTTCGACATCGTGTTCCCGCTCGGCGGGGCGCCGGGCGCCGCGGGGGGCGCGCGTTGACCGCGGCCGACATCCTCGTCGCCGAGGACGAGCGCATCGTCGCCCGCCACATCCGCGACGTGCTCCACCGTTCGGGCTACCGCGTGCCGGCCACCGTCGGCACCGGCGAGGACGCGGTGGTCAAGGCGGCCGAGCTCAAGCCCGACCTCGTGCTCATGGACGTGGCGCTCGGGGGAGCGATGGACGGCATCGAGGCGGCCCGGCGCATCCGCGAGGCGACCGGGATCCCCGTCATCTACGTCACCGCCTACGCCGACGACGCGATGCTCGAGCGCGTGAAGCGCACCGAGCCGGCCGGGTTCGTGCTGAAGCCGTTCGACGACCGCGAGCTGCGCGCGATGGTGGAGGTGACGCTCTACCGCGCGGACGCGTCGCGCCGCCGCGCCGGCCAGCGCGCGCTCGCCGCCGACGCCGCGGAGCTGGCCGGCCAGCGCGACCGCCTGCGCCGGATGTACGCGGCGACGCTCGACGCGCGCGAGCAGGAGGCGCGTCGCATCGCGCGGGAGCTGCACGACCAGGCCGGCCAGCTCCTCTCCGCGCTGCACCTGGCCCTCGAGGAGGTGGGCGCGCACGTGGAGCCGGGCGCGCGGGGCCGCATCCCGGAGCTGCGCGCCATGGTGGACGAGGTCGAGCAGGAGCTGCGGCGGATCGCCCACGAGATGCGCCCGCCGATCCTCGACGACCTGGGCCTGGTGCCCGCGATCGATTTCATGGCGCGCGGCCTCGCGCGGCGCTCCGGGCTGGACGTCCGGGTGACCGGCACGCGGGCGCGGATGCCCGCGGAGGTGGAGACGAACCTGTACCGGATCGCGCAGGAGGCGCTGGGGAACGTGATCCGCCACGCCGACGCCGGCAAGGCCACCGTGCAGGTCGCGGTGCGCTCCGGCGAGGCCACGATCGAGGTGCGCGACGACGGCCGCGGGTTCGCGGTGGACGAGGTCCTGCGGCGGCGCGGCGAGCGCGGCATCGGCTTCCTGGGCATGCAGGAGCGCGTGGACGCGCTCGGCGGCCGGCTGCGCGTGGAGTCCTCGCCCGAGGCCGGCACCCGCGTGCGCGTGACCGTCCCGCTGGCAGCACCGGACCCCTGATGCGGGTCCTGATCGCGGACGACCACCCGCTCCTGCGGCAGGGGCTGCGCGCGCTGCTCGAGAAGGAGGGCTTCGAGGTGGTCGCCGCCGCCGCCGACGGACACGAGGCGGTGGCCCTCGCGACCCGGCTGACCCCGGACGTCGCCGTGCTGGACATCGCGATGCCGGGGCTGAACGGCCTCGACGCCGCCCGCGAGATCAACCGCCAGCAGCTCGCCAAGGCCACGGTCCTCCTGACCATGCACTCCGAGGACCATTACGTGCTCGAGGCCCTGCGCGCCGGAGTCAAGGGATACGTGCTGAAGAGCCAGGCGCCACAGGCCGTGGCCGACGCGATCCGGCAGGCCTTCCGCGGCGGCGTCTACCTGAGCCCCGGGATCTCGCGGATCCTGGTGGACGCCTACGTCTCCAAGCGCGATCCGGCCGAGGAGGTCCTGAGCCGACGCGAGCGCCAGGTCCTCCAGCTCGTCGCGGAGGGGAAGACGACCAAGGAGATCGCCCAGATCCTGGACGTGAGCGTGAAGACCGCCGACTCGCACCGGGGGCGGTTGATGAAGAAGCTCGACATCCACGAGACCGCGGGTCTGGTCAGATACGCGATCAGGCGCGGCGTCATTCTTCCGTAGCCTCGTTCCGAGGCCGTGCGGGGACGGGCCGTCTCCGGCGCTCGGGTGCGTCCCTGACCTCTCCCCGAGCCCGCCCGGCGGCTGGCCGACTCAGCGGCGAGGCTGGTCGTACGAGGCCGGCCGCTCCGTGGCCTGCGGCAGGTGGTGCGCGTCCAGGTCGGCGGCCGCTTCGGCGAGCGTCGCCTTGGCTTCCGCGAACAGGGCGCGGGCGCGGCGCCACCTCGCCTCGTTGCGCGCGCGGATCTCGGGAGCCAGGCTCATGCCGTGACGACGGTGGAGGTCGGCCGAGCCGGCCGCGGCCACGAACGCGGCCTCGACCGCGTCCACGGCCACCCGCAGCGCGGCCGGGTTCGCCGCGTTGAGCATCTGGGCCAGGCCGGCCAGGTCGCGCCGCAGCTCCACGATCAGCTCGGAGCTGCTCTCGGCCTCGGGTGACTCGGCGGAGACCGACCGCGGCGGCGCGGGCCGCGCGGCGCGCTCGGCCGGGGCCGCGGTGTCCGGGTCGTCGGAGCGGTGCGGCGCCAGCCCGTGCAGCCGCCAGATGCGGTTCACGGTCGTCTGGCTCAGGCCGCAGGCGCGCGCCATCGAGCGCGTCGTCCAGCGGGGCATGCCGGGTGGCGGCGGCTGCAGCGTCATCCCGATCACGCGCGCGACGTCCTGCGGCTTGATGCGGCGCGGCGCGCCCGAGCGCGGCTGGTCCAGCAGCCCGCGCACGCGGGTCTTCTGGAAACGGGCCCGCCACTTGCCGACCGCCTGCTTGGACACCCGGAACCGCGTGGCGATCGAGCGGTTGGAGGCCCCGTCGAGGCAGGCCAGGATCATCGCCGCGCGCCGGGCGAGGCGAGCGTTGCTGCCCTGCGCGATCTCCGTCAGGCTCTGGCGCTCCTCGGACGTCGCGATGAGGGGGGCCAGGGGTCGGCCGGGCGGGTTGCTACCCGGAACCGGTTCAGGGGGACCAGGATTCATCTGTCGGCTCCGCAAGGGGTTGCGGCCAGTCTTCGCCCGTTCCATGGCGGGCCGAATCACGGGCCACCCGCCTAAGATCGGGTCCGGGCGGACTCGGCACAATCAGGCAAAACCCCGAACCCGGTGCGTTATTTGCACCTCGCCACCGCCGGGGCTACGCGGCGACGCGCTTGAGGGGGCGAACACCCCAACGAGGAGGAGGGATGGACCCGCACGAGCTGGTGATGACCGCGCTGCGCGCCGTCGGCGTCTACGTGCTGATGCTGGCCGTGATCCGGGCGCTCGGGAAACGGACGGTGGGGAACTTCACCGCCTTCGACCTGCTGGTGGCGCTGATGCTGGGCGAGGTGGTGGACGAGATCGTCTACGGGGACGTCGGGATGGCCCAGGGCGTGGTGGCGATCGCCGTGATCGCGGCGGCGCAGTACAGCAACTCCTGGCTCAGCTACTGGGACCACGGGATGGACCGCGTCCTCGAGGGGAAGCCCACCGCGATCGTCCGTGACGGCGCGCTGCAGACGGACGGGCTGCGCCAGGAGCGCATGAACCCGAAGGACGCGCTCGCCGAGCTGCGGCTGCAGGGCGTGGAGGACCTCGGCGAGGTGCGGCTGGCCCAGGTGGAGGTGGACGGGCAGGTGAGCGTGATCCGCCAGGACTGGGCTTCGCCGGTGCAGAAGGCCGACGTGTTCGACGAGGCGGCGCGGGAGCGCGACCGCGCGCGCGCCGGCGGCGCCCAGGGCACCGCGCCGGCCGGGGCCTGAGGTGGAGCTGCACCGCATCGCCGTGCGCGCGGCGTTCGCGTACGTCGTGCTGCTGGCCCTCCTGCGCGCGTCCGGCAAGCGCACGGTGGCTCAGGGCACCGCATTCGACTTCGTGCTCGCGCTGGTGCTCGGGGACATGGTGGACGACCTGCTCTGGGCCGAGGTCTCGGCGGCCCGGTTCACGGTCGGGGTCGGCGTGCTCACGCTCGCGCACACGCTCGTCTCGGCCGCGGCCGGCTGGAGCGAGCGCGTCGACCGCCTCGTCTCGGGGACTCCGCTGGCGGCCGTCGCGCACGGCGCGCCGCGCGCCGCCGCGCTCCGCGCGGAGCGCATGAACCGGCACGAGGTCGCGCGCATGCTCCGCCAGGAAGGCGTGGCGGACGAGGACTGGCGCGACGTGCGCGAGATGTGCGTCGAGGTGAGCGGGCGAGCCTCCGTGCGGCGCGAGCCCTGGGCCGAGACGCCGCGGCGCGAGGAGGCGCCGCGCCTGCGCCGCCGGTGGGGCCGGTGAGGGCGCCGCTCGCGGTCGTGGTGGTGGTCGCGCTCGCGCTCGCCGCCGCCGCCCTGGCCGTGTTCGGCCTCGGAGACGCGTCCACGCTCGTGCCGCCGCCGGAGGCCGAGGCCGAGAGCTTCGTGCGGGCCATGGCCACCCATCGCTACGAGCAGGCGCTGGCGCACGCGACCGACGAGGTGCGCGCGGCGGGAGCGGGCGCGCTGCGGCGCCGGCAGCAGGAGATCGAGCGGGCGCGCGGCCGGGTGCGGGACGCCCGCGGCGGGCCCGCCTGGCGCTCCGGCGACTGGGCGGAGGCGGCCGTGCGCCTCACCACGGACGCCGGGGAGGCGGCCCTGCGCTTCCGGCTCGTGCGGCGCGCCGGCCAGTGGCGGGTCGCATCGCTCGGGGAGTGGGAGGTGACCCCGGTCCGCTGAGCGCCGCGCGGAGGGCGGATCACCGCCGGGACGACGACGGCCAGGTCAGCCTCCGAGCAGCGCGACCGAGTCGGCGGGCAGCTCGAGCGCGTCGCCCTCGGGCGGCCGGATGTCCGGCTCCGAGGCGAGCAGGAGCTGCCGCCGCGGCCGCCCGCAGAGCGGCACGCGCTGCCGCGCGCCGACGTTGGCCGCGATGGTGACCTCGCCGCGAGACACCACCAGCCAGCCCGCGGCGGCGTCGAAGCGCACGTCGAGCCCGCCCACGCGGCCGACCGCGCCGAGCGACGGCACCTGGCGGCGCAGCGCGATCAATCTCCGGTACCAGTCGAGGACCTGCCGGTGAGGGTCGCGCTCCAGCTCGGACCAGTCGAGCCGGGCCTGCTCGAACGTGGCCGGCTCCTGCGGATCCGGCACGTCCTCGGGCTTCCAGCCGAAGCCGGCGAACTCCTCGCGGCGCCCGCGGCTCACCGCCTCGCCCAGCGCGCGGTCCTCGTGGTCGGTGAAGTACGGGAAGGGCGTGCTCGCCCCCCATTCCTCGCCCTGGAACAGCATCGGCAGGAACGGCGATCCGAGCACGAGCGCCGCCGCGACCTTGAGCCGGCCCGTGCTCATCAGGCGGCTGCTGCGGTCGCCGCGCGCGCGGTTGCCGATCTGGTCGTGGTTCTGCAGGTAGGCGAGGAAGCGGCGGCAGGGCAGTCCGGCGGGCGAGCGCCCGTGCGTGCGGTCGCGGGAGGGCGCGTACCGCCCGTCGTACACGAACGCGTCGCGCAGGGCCTTGGCGAGGTCGGGCAGCCCCGCGAAATCGCCGTAGTACCCGTCCCGCTCGCCGGTCATCGTCGAATGCAGCGCGTGGTGGAAATCGTCGCTCCACTGCGCGTCGAGGCCGTAGCCGCCCGCGGAACGCTCGCCCACCACGCGCGGGTCGTTGAGGTCGCTCTCGGCGATCAGCGCGTAGTGGCGGCCGCGCTCGACCTCGAGCGCGTCCACCTCGTCCGCGAGCTGCTCGAGGAAGTGGCGGGCCGAGGTGTCCACGAACGCGTGCACGGCGTCGAGGCGCAGCCCGTCCACGCGGTAGTCGCGCAGCCAGCCGAGCGCGTTGTCGCAGAAGAACCGCCGCACCTCGTCGCTGCCCGCTCCGTCGAGGTTGACCGCCTGTCCCCACGGCGTGCGGTGCCGGTCGGAGAAGTACGGGCCGAACCGTCCCAGGTAGTTGCCGGACGGGCCGAGGTGGTTGTAGACGACGTCGAGGATCACGGCCAGTCCCCGCGCGTGGCAGGCGTCCACGAGCCGCTTCAACCCGTCGGGCCCGCCGTAGGTGTTCTGCGGCGCGAAGAGCGCGACGCCGTCGTAGCCCCACCCGCGCGCGCCCGGGAACTGGTTCACCGGCAGCAGCTCGACGTGGGTGACGCCGAGGGCGCGCAGGTGGTCGAGGCGCTCGATCGCGGCGTCGAACGTGCCGCCGGGCGTGAAGGTGCCCACGTGCACCTCGTAGAGGATCCCCGCGCCGAGCGGGGGCGGCTGCCAGCCCTGGTCGGTCCACGCGAACGCGGAGTGGTCCACGAAGCGCGAGGGCCCGTGCACGCCGCGCGGTTGCCAGGGCGAGCGGGGATCGGGAAGGAGCTGGTCGTCGTCGTCGAGGCGGAACCCGTACTCGAGCCCGGGCTGTGCCAGCGCGTGGTCGCCGCGCCACCACCCGCGCTCGCCGCGCGTCAGCAGGACCCGCCGTCCTCCCACCTCCGCCTCGACCTTCGAAGCGGCAGGAGCCCAGACCTGCAGGGCGATCACGGCTCCCGGTCCAGCAACAACAGTGCCACCGGGAAGCGGGCCAGAAGTTCGGCCAATCGCGCGCGGCCCGACACCGTCTCCCCGGTCAGGTCGTTGCGCCAGCGCCCGGTGGGCAGCTCCAGCGCCGTGTCCTCCCATCGCCCCTGCAGCCGCAGGCCCAGGCGCGGCACGACCGTGATCACCTGCTCGCCGCGGCTGAAGGCGACGACGTGCTCGGCGCGCGGTCCGGTCGCCGCCAGCGCGCGGTAGCGGCCGCGCTCGCCCTCGCCGAACGCCTCCGGCCGGCCGCGGCGCGCGCACAGCGCGCGCCGGATCAGCCAGAGCTTCGGCAGGCCCTCGTCCATGCGCGCGAGCGCCTGCTCCGCGGAGAGGCCCTCGGTCGCGGCCAGCAGCTGGCGCCGCTGCTCGTAGTCCACCGGCCGCCGGTTGTCGGGGTCCACCAGGCTCAGGTCCCACAGCTCGGTGCCCTGGTAGAAGTCGGGCACGCCGGGCGCCGTGATCTTGACCAGCGTCTGCGCCAGCGAGGTGACGCGGCCAGGCGCCACCAGCGGCGCCACGAAGGCCTCCAACTGCCGCAGGAAGCCGGCGTCCTCGAACGTGGCGCGGACGAAGCCGGCCAGCGCCTGCTCGTAGTCGGGGTCCGGGCGCGTCCACGAGGTGTGCTTCTTGGCCTCCCGCGCCGCCTTCTCCATGTACGCGCCCGCGCGCTCGACGGTGAGCGGCCAGGCGCCGACCAGGGTCTGGTAATAGAGGTACTCGGTGTTGCGGTCGAGGCGGCCGCGCCGCGCCTGGTTGCCTTCGGCCCAGCGCCTCACGGCCGCGGCCCACTGGTCCGGGATCTCGGCCAGCAGGCCGAGCCGCGCCCGCACGTCCTCGCTGCGCTTGCTGTCGTGGGTGGAGGTGGCCAGCAGCGCGTGCGGCCAGCGCTCCCACGCCTCGGTGCACGCCTGGTGGAACTCCGCCGGCGAGACCCCGAAGCGGCCCGGGTCGCCGCCCACCTCGTTCAGAGCGACGAGCCGGTTGTAGTTGTAGAACGCGGTGTCCTCGACGCCCTTCGCCATGGCGGGGCCGGTGACCTGCTGGAAGCGCATCACCAGCTCCCCCTCGCGCTCGCCCCGCACCTCGAGCCGCAGCAGGCGGCCGAGGAAGTCGAAGAGCTGGGGGTCGAGGTCGGGGCAGTGGCCCTGCGCCGCCGCCACCGCTTGCGCGATGGAGCGCGCGTCCTGCTCGCTCACCGGGCCGTCCGGGGCGCGCACGTAGGTGCGGTAGACCGGGAAGCAGGCGATCAGCTCGCGCAGCGCGTGGTGCACCTCCGCCCGCGTGTAGTCGCGGTGGCGCCGGTGCCGTTCGCACACCTCCTGCAGGAGCGCGGTCAGCCGGTTCACGTCGCTGCCGAGCACGTCGCGCAGCACGAGCCGCTTCTTCTCCGCCAGCACGGCCGCGTAGTCGCCGCTCTCCCCGGTGAACTCCTCGTAGAGGCGGGTCAGCGGCTCCTCGCCCGCGGGGTCCACGAAGAGCCCGCCGAGCCGGTTCAGGAAGTCGTAGCCGGTGGTGCCCGCGACGGGCCAGCTCTCCGGCAGCCGCTCGCCCGGCTCCAGGATCTTCTCCGCCACCACCCAGGCCTGGGGCGCGTGCTCGCGCAGCCGGTGGAAGTAGGCCTCGGGATCCCGCAGCCCGTCGGGGTGGTCGATGCGCACGCCGTCGAGCACGCCGTCGCGCAGCCACCGCAGCACCAGGGCATGCGTGTCCGCGAACACCCGCTCGTCCTCGCTGCGCAGGCCGACCAGGCTGTTGATGTCGAAGAAGCGCCGGTAGGGGAGGTCCTGGGCCGCGGTGCGCCAGAACGCGGGACGGAAGTTCTGGCGCTGGAGGAACGCGTCGAGCCGCTCCACGTCGCGGTTGAGCGCCCCGACCTGCCCGTCCACGGCGGCGGCGAGGGCGGCGTGCTCCGCGAGCAGGCGCCCGAGCACGCGCTTGAGCACCTCCTTGTGGCGGTGCCGGCGCTGCGCGGCGCGCCGGTCGGCGGGGAGCGGCAACGCGCCGAACAGGTCGGCCACGGTGGCCAGCTCGTCCGATCCCACGTCGGCGGCGGCGCGGGACAGCACGTCGTCCACCGAGCGCGGCGCGGCCGGCCACACGTGGTCGTGGTAGCGGACCACGAACGCGCCGCCGTGCCGTTCCACCTGCAGCTCGCCGGCCTCCAGCACGCGGCCGTAGTGGTCCCCGAGCACGGGCACCAGCACCGTGTTGCGCAGCTTCGACTCCGGCGGGTCCCACTCCACGTCGAAGTAGGCCGCGTAGCGGCTGGAAGGGCCGTTCTCGAGGACGTCCCACCACCACTGGTTCTCCGGGGTGATGGCCATGTGGTTGGGCACGACGTCGAGCACCTGGCCCAGCCCGGCGCGCCCGAGCGCG
>DATBIZ010000690.1:0-6640 GCA_036556645.1 Vicinamibacteria bacterium
TCGGCCTCGTTCGGCACGTCCACCAGCAGGGTGGGCGGGAAGAAGTTGCCGCGGGTGTCGGCCAGGCGCCGTCCGCCGAGCCGCAGCTTCCCGCCGCGCCGCACCGCATCCTGGACCTGCGCTTCCAGGGTGTCCAGCGCGGAGCGGCTCGCCAGCGGGCCCATCGTCGTCCGCTCGTCCAGCGGATCGCCGAGCCGGTAGTCCTGCAGGGCGGCCTGCGCGCGGTCCACGAACTCGTCGTAGACCTCGCGATGCACGTACACGCGCTCGACCGCGCAGCAGGACTGGCCCGCGTTGTAGCAGGCACCGTCCACCACGTTCTCGACCGTATAGGCGAGGTCGGCATCCGCCGCCACGTAGGCCGGGTCCTTGCCCCCCAGCTCCAGGCCGACGTCGAGCACGCGCCGCGCCGCCTGCCGGTACACGGCCAGCCCGCCCGCCACCGAGCCGGTGAAGGCCACGTAGTCCACCGCCTGCGGATCGGCCACCAGCGCCGCGGTCTGGTCGTGGTCGAGGTCGAGGTTGACGACCATGCCGGGCAGCTCGGGGTCGGCGAAGGCGCGCTCGAAGTGCTCGCCGCAGAGCGGGGTGCGCGCGCTGTGCTTGAGCAGCACCGTGTTGCCCGCCACCAGCGCGGGCACCACCACGTTCACCGGGATCAGCAACGGGTAGTTCCAGGCCGCGATGTCGAGCACCACCCCCAGCGGCGCGTGCTCGATCCGCCGGTGCAGGCCGTCCGTCTCCGGCAGCACCTCCGGCGCCAGCGTGCGCGGCGCGATCGCCAGCATGTGCTCCGCGCGGTCGAAGAAGGTCTGCACCTCGCGGCGCGACTGCTGGATCGGCTTGCCCATCTGCAGCGTCACGTCGCGTGCCACCGCGTCGCCCATCTCGCGGAAGCGGTCCAGGCCGGCGCGCACGCGCCGGATCCGCTCCTCGAGCGGCCGGCGGCTCCAGGTCTCGAACGCGCGGCGCGCGGCCGCGACCTTCGCGGCCAGCGTCCGCGCGTCGTCGAGCGGGATCTCGCGGATGATCTCCTGGTTGTACGGGTTGACGACCTGGAGGGCCATCTCCTCGGATCATACGGCATAGAATCCGGCCGTTCGGGGGAGGGACGATGAAGGCTGAGGACCTGCGCGCGCGGCTGGTCGGCGTGATCGCGTTCCCCGTGACCCCGTTCCAGGCGGACCTCTCGCTGGACACGGGCGGCCTGCGGCGCAACCTCGACGCGCTGCTCCGGCACGACCTGGCGGCGGTGGTAGCCGCGGGCGGCACCGGCGAGCTGTACTCGCTCACGCCGCGCGAGCAGCTCGAGGTGGTGCGCACGACGGTGGAGGCGGTCGGGCGCCGCGTGCCGGTGATCGCGGGCGCCGGGCTCAACGCGCCGATCGCGGTGGCGATGGCACGGCAGGCGGCCGAGGCGGGCGCGGATGCCGTGCTGGCGCTGCCGCCCAGCTATCCGGGCGCGGACGACGAGGGGCTCGCCGACTACTACGCGGCGGTGGGCGCGGCCTCGCCGCTGCCGCTGATCGTCTACAGCCGCGACTGGGTGAACCCGGCGCCGGCCTGGGTGGAACGCCTCGCCGCGCGCGTGCCGGCGCTCGTCGCCTGGAAGGACGGCCAGGGCGACATCCGCCGGTACCAGCAGATCATCCACCGCGTCGGCGCGCGCCTGCACTGGATCGGCGGCGCCGGCGACGACTGCGTGCCGGCGTACTACAGCATCGGCCTGCGCGCGTACACGTCGAGCATCGCCACGGTGGCCCCGCGGCTGTCGCTGGAGCTGCACGAGGCGGCGGCGGCCGGCGAATCCGAGCGGCTCCAGCGGCTGATGAACGACTACGTGATCCCGCTCTACGCGCTGCGGGCGCGCCGCAAGGGGTACGAGGTCACGGTGATGAAGGAGATGATGAACGCGACCGGCCAGGCCGCCGGGCCCGTGCGCCCGCCCCTGCCGCCGCTGCGGCCCGAGGACGCGGCCGACCTGCGCCTGCTGCTCGAGCGCTGGAAGCCGTTCCTGGCATGAAGGCCCTGGTCTATACCGCCCCGGAGCGGGTCGAGGTGCAGGACTTCCCGGAGCCGCCCCTGGCGGACGGCCACGTGCTGCTGCAGGTGTCGGCCGCGGGCATCTGCGGCTCCGACATCCACGGGTTCCTCGGCGACAGCCCGCGGCGGCAGCCCGGGCTCGTGATGGGACACGAGACCGTGGCCACCATCCGCGACGTCCATCCCTCGGTGCGCGGCTGGCGCGCGGGACAGCGCGTCTCGTTCAACCCGCTGATGGGCTGCGGCGTCTGCGCGGCCTGCCGCGCCCAGCGCCCGAACCTGTGCCCGGACTGGCGCATCTTCGGGATGGATCGCCTGCACGGCACCTTCGCCGAGCGCGTGGCGGTGCCGGCCGCGCAGCTCCACGCGCTGGCGGAGTCCCTGCCCGAGGCCGAGGCGATCTTCGCGGAGCCGGTGGCCGTGCTCGTGCACGCGTTCCGGATCGCCTTCGACGCGGTGGCGGACACGATGGCGGTGGTGGGCGCGGGGACGATCGGCGCGCTGGCGGTGGTGCTGGCCAGGCTGCACGGGGTGCGCCGCGTCTGCGTGGTGGACCAGAACGACGAGCGGCTGGCCGTGGCCCGGCAGCTCGGCGCGGACGTGGTGATCAACAACGCCCGCGAGGACGCGGTGCGCGCCGTGCGCGCGGCCGCGGGCGGCGCCGGCGCCGAGCACGTCGTGGAGGCGGTCGGCCACGCGGCGACGCGGCGGGCCGCGGTGGCCATGGCCGCGAAGGGCGCGCGGCTGCTGTTCCTGGGCATGGCCGAGAACGACTCCGGCCTGCCCTGGGTGGACATGATCCGCAACGAGCAGTCGGTGGTGACCTCCTTCGCCTACGCCCCGCGGGACTTCGAGGCCGCGGTGGCCCTGGTCCAGTCGCGGCGGTTCGACCTGAAGCCCTGGACGGAAGCGCGGCCGCTCGAGGACGGCCAGGCGGCGTTCGCGAAGATGGCGCGGAGCCCCGGGGCGATCCTCAAGATGATGTTCACGCTGCGACCTTGACGGGCCGCCGCCGCGCCCTTAGCGTTGAGTCAGGAGAATGAACATGCGCCAATCCCTCTTGATCCTTTCCGTGACCACCCTGGCCGTCGCGCTCGGCGCCCCGGCCGTGCAGGCGCAGTACCGCGGCGAGGAGATCGTCGGCAAGATCGAGCGCGTCGACGGCTCGACCATCATCGTGCGGCGCGACGGCGGCGCCGAGGTGCGCATCAACGTGACGCCGCAGACCGAGGTCCACTTCCAGGACGCCGGCGACCGCAAGCTGTTCCCGAACCCGACCTCCCGTGACCTGCGCGCCGGACAGGGCGTGCGCTTCACCTACAACGACGGCAACCCCACCCGGGTGGTGGTGACCTACGTCCCCGCCTCCACCGGCTCCGAGGCCGCCGCGGCCTCGGGACAGCAGGTCAAGGCGCGCATCCAGTCCGTGAACCGGGCCGGCCGCGAGATCCGCGCGGACGTGGCGGGCACGGCCCGCACGTACACCGTGGAGGACGCGGAGGAGGCACGCGCGGTGCGCCGGGGCGACCTGGTGGTGCTCACGATCGAGGACCGGAGCGGCACCCAGGTCGTGACGCGCATCGATCGCGCGGAGACCGTCGGCGACGTCGTCCGGGTGGACGGCCGGACCGTGGTCGTGAACGTGGACGGCCGCCAGGAGACCTACACGGTCGAGAACCGCGACCTGCTCGACAACGTGCGCAGCGGGCAACGCGTCCGCTTCGAGGTCGAGGAGCGGACGAGCGGCCGCCGCGTGATCACCGCGCTCCGGCGCGAGTAGGCTTCGGGGCTCCGCGTCACCACCTGGTGGCGCGGAGCAGCCTGGCCCCCGTGCCGGTGACGCTTTCGGCGGCCGTCACAGGCGCGAAATGCGGGGTCGTGAGACGATCCGGGCCATGACCGCACGGTGGCGTGCGCTGGCGGTGATCGCAGGCCTGCTCTTCGTCGCGGCCGCGCCCGCCGATCCCGTGGACAAGCGCTCCCCGGCCCTCGCTTCGGCGGTCCGGTCGGCTTCCCATGGCCGGACCCACATCGCCTGGGTGTTCTTCACCGACAAGGGCGCGGAGACGGCGGCCGCGGCGCCGCTCACCGCCCGCGCGATCGCACGGCGGCGCGTGCGCGCGCGAATGGCCGGCGGTGGGTTCGAGGACGCGCCGCTGGCCGCGCGCCACGTCGACCGCGTGGGCGGCATCGTGAATCGCGTCCGGCAGCGGTCGCGCTGGCTGAACGCGGTCAGCGTGGAGGCCACCGCCGCGCAGCTCGACCAGGTGGCCGCCCTGCCGTTCGTCGCGCGGCTCGACGTCGTCCGTCGCTACCGGCGCCGCGCGCTGGAGCCGGTCGCGCCGGAGCCCGCGGCGCGGCCCCGCTCCGGATCCGCGCGCCCGACCGGGCGCGGCAAGGGCGCTTTCGAGCTGGATTATGGCTCCTCTCTCGGCCAGCTCGCCCAGATCGGCGTGCCCGCGGTGCACCAGATGGGCTGGAACGGTGAAGGCGTCGTCGTGGCCGTCTTCGACACCGGCTTCGACACGCTCGAGCACGAGGTCTTCTCCTCCATGCGGATCGCCGCCGCCCACGACTTCGTCAACGGAGACCCGGACGTGGCCAACGGGGGAGACGCGGGCGAGGGCAGCCACGGAACGATGACGCTCTCGGCGCTGGGAGGCCTGGCGGAAGGCCAGCTCGTCGGGCCGGCGTTCCGCGCGGACTTCATCCTGGCGAAGACCGAGAACACCGACAGCGAGACCCCGGTGGAGGAGGACAACTGGGCGGCGGCGGCCGAATGGGCGGAGGCGCTCGGAGCCGACGTGATCAGCAGCTCCCTGGGGTACCTGCAATACGACAGCCCGTTCCCGAGCTACACGCCCGGCGACATGAACGGCCAGACCGCGATCAGCACCCGCGCGGCGGAGATGGCCGCGGCGCGCGGCGTGGTGGTCGTGAGCTCCGCGGGCAACGGCGGACTGGACGCCACGAGCAACACGCTGGGCGCGCCGGCGGACGGCGCACACGTGCTGGCGATCGCGGCGGTCACCGCGTCGGGCACGCGCGCCTCCTTCAGCTCGGTGGGTCCCAGCGCCGACGGGCGCGTCAAACCCGACTTCGCCGCGCAGGGTCAGGCCGTGAGGGTCGCGCTGCCGGGAACCGTCAACCGGTACGGGACGGCGAACGGGACGTCGTTCTCGTGTCCGCTGACCGCAGGAGTGGTCGCGCTGCTGGTGCAGCTCAATCCCGCCGCGAGCGTGGACGACGTCGCCGGCGTCCTCCGCGCCACCTCCAGCCAGGCCGGCGCGCCGGACCGGCTGCTCGGATGGGGCATCGTCAACGCGCACGCGGCGGCGGCCGCCTGGATGCCCGCCGCCGCCGTGGAAGGTGTGCCGGCGAGCCGCTATTCGAAGTAGCCGGTGACGTCCACGATCACGTGGGCGGTGCCGGAGGTCTGGCCCGAGCGGACGACGAGCTGGCCGGCGGCGCTGAGCGCCACCACCGCGTTGTTGGCGCGCGTCTGCCCGGCGCGGTAGTTCAGGGACGATACCGCCGTCGCCACCCCGACCGGGTACAGGGCGAGGTGTCCGAGGGCCGACGGCTGCGTCACGGTCACGTTGAGGGCGACGGCGGTGGCGGAGGCCGGGATGGCGCACCGGCCCGCGAAGGTGAACGTGCGGCTCTGCCCGGCTCCGAGCGCGGGCCCGCCGTAGGGCCCGGCCGCGTTGCGCGTGTCGAGCACGCGGCACGGCGGCAGCGAGAAGAAGTTGCCGGGATCGTGGATCCGGCCCACCGCCTGGCCGGAGGCGATCGCGGCGCCGCTGGCGCCGGCCAGGTTGACCGCGAACGACTCGATCCCTTCCGCGGCGCCGTCCGCGTGCACGGTCACCGCGATCGTCTGCGTGGCCACCCCGGGGTCGAACGTCAGCACGTCGGAGGCGGCCTGGTAGTCGCTGCCGGCGGTGGCGGTGACGTTCGCGGTGGAGTAGCTCACGGTCACGGTTCCACCGCTGGTCGGAGACAGGGTGACGGTGAACGTCGCGGTGCGGCCGCCCATGGGCGGCTCGACCACGGCCACGTCGGCGATGGAGAGCCCGGGCGCGTCGTCGTCGAGGATCGTGCCCTCGCCCTGCGCTGCCGCGATCGTGGCGTTGACCGGCGCCGCCAGGTCCACCACGAACGTCTCGTCGCCTTCGTCGACACGGTCCCCCACCACGCCCACGTTCACGTTCTGCACGGTGACGCCGGGCGTGAACACCACGCTCGCGGTCGCGCCCGCGTAGTCACTGGCGGCGGCCGCGGACCCGTCGGCGGTGGACCAGGCCGCGCTGACCGTCCGCCCGCTCGGGGCCGAGAGCGTCACGGGCAGGCTGGCGACCGCGATGGTGTCGGTGCCTTCGGCCACGGCGACGTCGCCGATGGAGAGGGACGGCGTGGGATCGTCGTCGGTGATGGTGCCGAGACCCTGGCTGTCCGCCATCAGCGCCCCGGCCGCCGACGACAACGCAACCGTGAACGTCTCGTCGGCCTCGTCGAGCAGGTCGGTCACCACGGGCACGGTGACCGGCTGCGCGGTGGAGCCGGGCGGGAAGGTCACGACGCCGGAGCCCGCGGT
>DATBIZ010000691.1:0-4121 GCA_036556645.1 Vicinamibacteria bacterium
CCACGGCCTGGTACCGCCAGCATATGCTGCCGCCCGTCCCGTCCCGGTCCGGGACGGCGTCCCCGGGCCGTATGCAGGGGGTCGTAGACGAGCGGCGCGCGCCGTCCTATAGTCGTTCCAATCCTTCCGTAGGACCGGTGACGAGGGCGCACGGGGCGTCCGCACCCCCAACCGGGCGGCCCGCGAGAGCAGATGGTGTTCGACCTCGCCGCGACGTGGTTGCGGCTGCAGCGCGAGCAGTGGCTCGACCAGACCGAGCTGGCCGTGCGCCAGCAGCGGCGTCTGCAGCGGCTGCTCGCGCGCGCCCATCGCGACGTGCCGTTCTACCGCCGGGCGTTCACGGACCGTGGGCTGACGCCCGCGGACGTGGCCCGCGTGGCCGACCTGGTCAAGCTTCCCCTGCTGACCAAGGCGGCGCTCCAGCGCGCGGGAGCGGACGACCTGCGGGCGCGCGGCGCCTCGGGCCGCCTGGTGACGCGCGAGACGAGCGGCTCGACGGGGCGGCCGCTGAGCGTGGTCCGGTCGCGCCGCGAGGACCTGCTGTCCGGCCTCCTCCTGCTCCGGGCCTACCTCGCCAACGGGGTGCGGCCGTGGCACCGGCAGGCGGTCCTCTTCGACCAGCGCCGGCTGCCGCGGCCCGGCACGGCGCTGGACTGGCTGCGCCGCCGCCGGAGGGTCTACCTGTGGAGCGGCCAGCCGGTCGCGGAGCAGCTCGAGGCGCTGGAGCGGCACCGGCCGCACGTGCTCCGCGGCTTCAGCCAGAGCCTCGTGCTGCTGGCGCGCGCGATCGAGCGCGCCGGGCCGAGGGCCGTCCGCCCGCGCCTCGTGCTCGGCACCGCGGAACAGCTCGACCGTCCCGCCCGCGACGCGATCGAGCGCGCGCTGGACGTCCGGATGGTGGACCTCTACTCGACCGAGGAGGCGGGACCGATCGCGTGGGAGTGCCCGGAGCGGCGCGGGTACCACCTCAACAGCGACCGGCTCGTCGTCGAGGTCGTGCGCGGCGATGGGCGGCCGTGCCGCCCCGGCGAGCGGGGCCGCGTGGTCGTGACCCCCCTGTTCCTCCACACGATGCCCCTGATCCGCTACGACCTCGGCGACGTCGCCTGTCCCCCCCTGCCGGAGCGCTGCCCGTGCGGCCGCACCCTGCCGCTGTTGCCGCAGATCCAGGGCCGCGCCGACGATTTCGTGACGCTGCGCAGCGGCACGGTCGTCGCCCCGGTGGGGACCTTCGACGGCGTGCTCCACCGCGAGCCGAGCGTGCTGGAGTACCTGGTCGTCCAGGAGGACTACGACCACGTGCGCGTCGAGGTGGTGGCGCGCGCGCCCGCCGATCCCGGCATGCGCGAACGCGTGCGCGCCGGGCTCGCCGAGCTGCTGGGCCACGAGGCGGAGGTCACGGTCGAGATCGTTCCGCGGGTCGCCCGCGGCGGCAAGCTGCGCCGCGTGCAGTCCAGGGTGCCTCTGAGCCTGTGACCGAAGGAGGAGCGCGTTGAGCGACCGGCACGACCCCCAGATGGTCTGCGAGCTGATCGAGCGGCGGACCGGACTCGAAGCGTACCTGGTGCTCGACACGGTCGGTCCCGCCGGCGCCTGCGGCGGCATCCGCATCACCGAAGACGTCGGCCTCGACGAGGTGAAGGCGCTGGCCCGGGCCATGACGCTGAAGTACCGCTTCCTGCGCGTGCTGCCGCTCGGCGGCGCCAAGGCCGGGATCCGGATCCCCGCCGGATGCGACGCGGAACGGCGGACGCGCCTCCTGGAGGCGTTCGGCCGCAAGGCCGCGCCGCTCCTGCGCGGCGGGATCTACCACCCGTGGACGGACATGAACACCGGGGAGAAGGAGCTGAACGAGGTGCTCCGCGGCGCCGGGATGAAGCCGCGGCGGTTTGCCGAGTCGGGCCGTTACACCTCGCTGACGGTCGCCGCCTCGGTGCGGGCCGTCGCGGAGTTCCTCCAGAAGGACGTGCGCGGGCTGCGGGTCGCCATCGAAGGGTTCGGAAGCGTCGGCAGCGCGCTGGCGTCCGAGCTGCACGCGAGGGGCGCGCGCGTCGTGGCCGTGTCCACCGCGGACGGCGCGCTGCGGCACGACGACGCGCTCGACGTCCCGGCCCTCGTGGAGCGGCGCCGGCGCGGCGAGGACGTGCTGGCCGCAGGCGGGGGCGAGCGGATGCCGCGCGAGCGGCTGCTCGAGCTGGAGGTGGACGTCCTGGTGCCCGGGGCACGACCCGCGGCCATCCATGCCGGCAACGCCGGGGCGGTGCGGGCGGCCGCGATCGTCCCCGCCGCGAACGTCCCGGTCACCGACGAGGCCAAGACGGCGCTCCTCGGCCGCGGCGTGATCTGCCTGCCGGACTTCGTCTGCAACGCCGGCGGCGCACTCGGCTCGTACCTGCGCGGCCAGGGCCTCGCCGAGCCGGCCGTCCGCCGGTCGCTCCTCGACGACTACGGCCGGCACGTGACGGAGCTCCTCAGGGCCGCGCAGCGGCGCGGCGTGAGCCCGGAGGAGGTCGCGCTGCAGGCCTGCGCCGTGGGCCCGCCGGCCCCCGAGGGCGTGCCGTCGCGCACGGTCCGCTCGCTGCGCCGGTCGGCCGCCGGCCTGGCCCCGGCCGCGCTGCGGCGCGCGGTCGCGCTGCGGCGCCTGCGCCGGCGGCTGCTGGCGCCCTACCCGGCGGTATGAAGTCGCACCTGGTCTCGCAGACCGACGTCCACGCGTGGCGGCTGCTGGCGACGATCAAGGCCCGGCAGGCCTGGGTGACCCTGCGCCAGGGCGGCGTGGCGGCCATGCTGCAGTGGACGGCCTTTGGCTACCTGCGGCCGCACGCGTTCGAGGTGATGAGCCTGGACCTCGACCGGCTGGGCACCGCGCCCCCGGCGCCCCCGGGCGTGCGGTTCGAGGTGTGGGACGGAACGACCCTCATGTCGCGCGCGTCCACGCGGCTCGGCATGGCGACCGAGTTCTTCTGGGCGGAAATCGCCGGTCTCGAGCGCTGCGCGGTGGCGCTCGCCGGCGAGGAGCTGGCCGGAGTGCAATGGATCCGGCGTCACGGCGACCTGAGCCCGGTGTTCCTGCTGCGCGCCGGCGAGGCGGAGCTGAACAACGCGTTCGTGCAGCCGGCCTACCGGCGCCGGGGCGTCTTCGCGTCGCTGGTGTGGACCGCGTGCGACTGGCTGCGGCGCGAGGGCCACCGGCACGCGTTCACCCTGGTGCACCACGGCAACGCGCCCTCGCTGCGGGGGCTGTACCGCATCGGGTTCCGCCGGCGGAGCACGCTCCGCAGGTTCTTCGCCTATCGGCCGCGGGTCTCGACGGCGGCGCTGCCTTCCCTGGTCCCCTGACGGCGCGTCTATCATCTCGGGACCGCGAGGAGGGCTCATGGACCGAAGGATCGCGACGTCCCTGATCGTGCTGGCCGCGCTCGTCTCGGCGGCGCCGAAGTGGAACCCGCAGGGGAAGAAAGGTGTGGGCCAGGCCCGCGTCTCGCTCTACCGCGTGGCCCCGGGCCAGCAGATCGTCTTCCTCCAGTGGCTGGCCGCGCGCGAAGAGGTCGCGAAGGAGGCCGGCATCCCCGCCACGCAGCTCTACGCGCACCTCGACGGCGACGCCTGGGACTACCTGCTGATCGCGCCGGTGACCGCCGCCGATCAGGACGCGCGCTTCGACCAGATCGCGGCCAAGAAGGGCGTGAAGACCGGCTTCGCCGCCGCGCTGCAGTTCCGCGACCTGCTGACCTTCCACTCGGACACGCTGGTGAGCGGGCCGTTGACCGCGGCCGACCTGCTGGCCGAGGCCGGCGAGTAGCCGAGCAGGCGATGCGCCGCACGCGGTCGAACCCCGGCCGCTGGACCGTGGCTGGACTCGCCTTGGCTGCGGCGCTGCTCGCGTCCGCGCGCGAGGCCACCGCCCTGGATCCCTGGAGGCCGCTGGCCGATCACGTGCGGCGGCTGTGGCGCACGGCCGACGGGCTTCCGCACAACTCCGTGAGACAGGTGGTGCAGGGCCGCGACGGGTACCTGTGGCTCGGAACCCCCAGCGGCCTCGTCCGGTTCGACGGCGTGCGCTTCACGGTCTTCAACCGGCGGAATACGCCCGGCATGCTCGATGACGAGGTCCAAGCCCT
>DATBIZ010000692.1:0-7907 GCA_036556645.1 Vicinamibacteria bacterium
GACGCGCTCCTCGCCGAGGCCCTGGCCATCCACGACGAGGACCTCGCCGCGTGCCGGCGCCTGGGCGACCTGGGCGCCGAGCTGCTGCCGTCCGGGGCCCGCATCCTCACCCACTGCAACGCGGGTGCGCTCGCCACCGCCGGCTACGGCACCGCGCTCGGCGTGATCCGGTCGGCGGCGCGCGCGGGCAAGGTGCGCAACGTCTTCGCCGACGAGACTCGCCCCTACCTGCAGGGCGCGCGGCTCACCGCCTGGGAGCTCTCCCGCGACGGGATCCCGACCACGCTGATCGCGGACAACATGGCGGGCCACCTGATGTCCCGCGCGGAGGTGGACGCGGTGATCGTGGGGGCCGACCGCATCGCCGCGAACGGGGACGTGGCGAACAAGATTGGGACCTACACCCTGGCCGTGCTGGCGCGCGAGAACGGGCTGCCCTTCTACGTGGCGGCGCCCGTCTCCACGATCGACCTGGCCACGCCCTCGGGGGACCGGATCCCGATCGAGGAGCGTCCGGCCGAGGAGGTGACGCACCACGGCGGCCGGAAGATGGCGCCGGAAGGGATCGCGGTGCGCAACCCGGCCTTCGACGTGACGCCCTTCCGCTACGTCACCGCGATCGTGTGCGAGCGCGGGGTGGCGCGCCCGCCCTACGCGGAGAGCCTGCGCGGGCTGGTGGAGGGCGGCACCACGTGAAGGTGCTCGGGATCGAGACCTCGTGCGACGAGACCGCGGCCGCGGTGGTCGAGGACGGCCGCCGCATCCTTTCCAGCGTGGTGTCGAGCCAGGTGGCCGTGCACTCGCCCTACGGCGGCGTCGTGCCGGAGCTGGCCTCGCGGCACCACCTCGAGAACATCGCGCCCGTGGTCTCGTCGGCGATGGAACAGAGCGGCATCGCGTTCGAGCAGCTCGACGCGGTCGCGGTCACCTACGGGCCGGGCCTGGTGGGCTCGCTGCTGGTCGGGGTGCAGGTGGCGAAGGGCATCGCCTTCGTCCACGACAAGCCGCTGGTGCCGGTGCACCACATCGCCGGGCACATCGAGGCGCCGTTCCTCGCCCACGGCGACCTGGCGCTGCCCGCGCTGGCCCTGGTCGTCTCCGGCGGCCACACGAGCCTGTACGTGGTGGCGGCGCCGGGCGAGTACCGCCTGGTCGGCCGCACGCGCGACGACGCGGCCGGCGAGGCCTATGACAAGGTGGCGAAGCTGCTCGGGCTCGGGTACCCGGGCGGGCCGGCCATCGACCGGCTCGCGCGCGGCGCCGACGACAGGGCGGTGGACTTCACGATCGCGCGCATGAAGGACGGCAGCGCCGACTTCTCGTTCAGCGGGATCAAGACCGCCGTGCTGTACCACCTGCAGCGCGAGAAGGTGGCCCCCGTCCAGGACCCCGCCCACGTGCCGGCGCGCATCCGCGACATCGTGGCCTCGTTCCAGCGCGCGGTGGTCGCCTCACTGGTCGCGCGCATGAAGGCGGCGGCCGAGGAGCATCGGCCGCGGAGCCTGCTGCTCACCGGCGGCGTGGCGGCGAACAGCCTGCTCCGCGCGGAAGCGGCGCGCGCGGCGGAGCAGATGGGGCTGCCCCTCTTCGTGCCGCCGATCGCGCTCTCCACCGACAACGCGGCCATGATCGCCGCCGCCGGCGCGGTCAACTACCGGAAAGGGCTCCGCGCCGGGATGGACCTCGACGCGGAGCCCCACGTGCCGCTGGCCTGAGGGCGAGCGGCACGTCTTCGCCTAGACGGTCGGGCCGGGCTGGCCGGTGCCGGGCGGCGGCGCCTGCTGGCCCTGGCCCCCGACCACGCGCTCCGCGACCGCGCGCGGCGTGAGCTGCTGCCGCTCGACCTCTTCCTTCACCGTCTCCTTCGCGCGGTCCACCGCGGTGCGCGCGACCTGCTTGCCGCGGTCGAGCGCCTCGCGCGCCGCCTCGCGCGCGCGGTCCACCTTGCGATCGCGCGCCTCGCCGAGCATCTCGTCCTCGCGGCGGGTGGCGGGCAGCATCAGCCCCGCGAGCACGCCGACGGCCAGCGCGCCCAGGCCGACGGCCAGCGGCTCCTCGCGCAGGAGGCGGTCGAACTCGCCGCCGGCCCGGCGTGCGGTGCGCCGCGCCCGCTCGCCGGCCCGGCTGGCGCCGGCCCGGACCGCTTCCGCGGTCTCCGCCGCCTGCTCACGCACGGTGCCCACGGCCTGGGCCGCCTGCTCGCGCACGGTCCCGGCCGCACGCGACGCCTGCTCCTTCACGGTGCTGGCCGCGCGCGCCGCGCCCTCCTTGACCGACTCGGCGGTCTCCGTGACGCGCTCGCCGGCGCGGCTGGCCATCTCACCCGCGCGGTGCACGGCCTCGCCCGCCGTCTCCTTGACGCGGGCGACGGGCCCGCCCGTCTCGTAGCCGGCCCCGCCGGCCGCGTCGCCGCCGGAATAGCCGGCCGCCGCGCTCGGGTACCGGCCGCCGGCGAATTCGCCCTGCTCGACCGGCGTTCCCGCCCAGGTGCCCGGGCGGGCCGACCCGTATCCGCCGCCGTACTGCTCGGCCGGCGTGCCTTCGTACGTGCCGTCGGCGCGGCCGGAGCGGGCGTTCTCGATCAGCAGCCAGCCCACGCCGAGCCCGATCACCGAGGCGGGGAGGGGGTGCTGCTGCGCGAGGTGCATCGCGCGCGAGATCGCCGAGCCGGCGCCGCTGCGGAAGACGCCCATGCCGTCCCAGAAGAGACTGGCCGGCGTCAGCTTCGCGCCGAGCGCGCCGAAGGCGCGGTCGAGCGAGGCCCGCGTGCGGTCGAGCTCCTCGCGGATCTCATGTGAGCTGGCGCGTCCCCGGTTCCTCATCGGATCTTCTCTTTGAGCCATTCCTTGTTCTCCTGCAGGGTTTGCGTGGTCTGTTCGGGGGCCAGGCTCACGGCACGCAGGGCGGCGATGGCTTTGCGGACCATGCCGTACCCGGCGAAGGCGAGCGCGAGGCCGACCAGGAGCGGCGCAAGCCACACCGCGAGCTCGGGCGAGGTGATCTCCGCGATCACCCAGCCCACGAGGTTCACCACCGCCGCGAGCAGGGCCAGGGCGCCCGCGAAGAGCACCGCGCCGCCCACCGCGAGCGCGCCCACGTTCTTGCCGACCTCGGCCGCCTTCTCGGCCAGCTCCACCTTCGCGAGCTCGACCTCCTTGCGGAGGAGCGCGGCGACGTCGGTGGTGACCTCCCGGAGCAGGTCGCCGAACGACCGCTCCGGGCGCTGACGATATGGCGCGAAGACGCCCATCAGATCTCCCCCGTGCCGCGCGGCGGCGAGGAAACGGGCTCGTACCCGCGCTCGTAGGACCCTTCCTGGAGATAGGACGACTCGCCGGCGTAGGAGCCCTCGGCGTAGTAGGGAGACTCGTATTCACCGGACGCGTGCGGCCGCCGCGACGAGCTCTTCAGGAAGCGCGCCAGCGCGAGCCCCACGAGCACGGATCCGGCCAGGAACAGCTCCGGCCGGCGGCGCGCGGCGCCCTCGACCTCGCGCAGCATCCCGCGCAGGTCGCGCTCGCGCAGGTAGCCGGAGGCCCGCTCGAGCTGTTGCGCGGCCGACTCCGCGTAGCGCGACAGCCCGTCCGGTCCCTGCTGCTGCAGCGAGCGGGCGGCCTCGCGCACGGCGCTCGCGATCCCGGCGATGCGCTCGGCGGCCTCGTCCTTGCGACGGCTCACGGCCTGCTCGACGCCCTGCCCCGCCTCCTGCGCGAGGCGGGAGGCCTTCTCGGCGGTCTTGTGCGCCATGCCCTGCCGGCCCGGCTCGGCGGCGCCGCCGCCCAGGGCGGCCTCGCCCGCGCCGGCCGCCGACCCGGGCACACGGTCCGACCACACGGCCGGTCCCGCCTGCTCGGCCGCGGACCACTTGTCCTGTCCCGCTCCCGGCGGCGTCCCTCTGGGCGACGCTGAGGACACCGCCGGCCCGCCCGTACCCATATCATCGCGTTCGTTCATCAGGACCTCCGATGTGCCTTGTCGCTTCCCGGCGCGTTCCTTCATCAGGTGCAAGACACGCGCCACGGGACGGGGCGTGGAGGGTGAGTCCGGAGGCCCGGGGCATTGTCGGATTGACTGCGCCGCGAACGCTTTGCTACCATCTTTTCAATTCGTTCCTCGTACGTGGGAGGTGGCGTGGGCGCCGAGAAACTCGCTGTGGACCCCGAAGTCCGCCGTGCCCTTTCCGATTTCTACCGCGAGGAGTTCCTCCGGCATCTCGAGCATCTGCAGCTCAACGGCATGAAGGCCGACCTGATGCGGCGCGCGTGCAACAAGGTGATGACCGACCTCGACAGCGTCTGCTGGCGGCCCGACTTCCCGGCCGTCGCGGAGACCCTGCTCCAGAACTTCGACGCCCTGACCCGGCTCAGCGAGCTGGACCCGCGCCAGCGACACTGATCCGCCGCCGGCCCCCGGCCGGCTGATGGCCTCGCGCTGGGACCGGCGCCGCTTGCGCCGAGCCGCCTCCTCCATCCTCCTGGCCGGGCTGCGCGCGGCGGACCCCGCGCGCCTCGTGCGCGCGAACCTGCGTCCCCTTCGCGGCGACGTCCGCGTCGCGGGCACGCTCTACCGCGTCGGGCGCGGGCGCTGCGTGCTCGTCGCCGCGGGCAAGGCCGCCTCGCGGATGGCGGCCGCCGCCGAGAGGGCGCTCGGCGCGCGGCTCGACGAGGCGCTCGCCGTGGACACGGCGGCGACCACGCGGCTGGGCCGGACGCGCCTGAGACTGGCCGGCCACCCCGTGCCCGACGCACGCGGGCTGGCCGCCGCGGACGAGGTCGAGGCGCTGGCGCGGGGACTCGGCCGCGACGACCTGCTCATCGTCCTCCTCTCCGGAGGGGCGTCCGCGCTGCTTCCGGCCCCGGTGGCCGGGGTGACCCTGGCAGACAAGGCGACCCTCACCCGGCAGCTCCTGCGCGCCGGGGCGACGATCGGCGAGATCAACACGGTGCGCAAGCACCTGTCGCGGCTCAAGGGCGGAGGCCTCGCGCATGCGGCGACCCCCGCCCGCGTGGCCTGCCTCGTGTTGTCCGACGTGGTCGGCGACGATCTCTCCACGATCGCGTCCGGGCCGACCGTGCCGGATCCGACCACCTACGCGGACGCGCTGGACGTGCTGCGGCGGTGGGGGCTCCGCGACCACGCCCCGGCGTCCATCCGCCGCCATCTCGAGGCGGGAGCGCGGGGCGAGCGGCGCGAGACGCCCAAGCCCGGCGAGGCGCTGTTCCGCCGCGTGCACACCGGGATCGTCGGCAGCAACCGGCTCAGCGTGGAGGCCGCCGCGCGCGAGGCCCGGCGGCAGGGCCTGCGGCCGCTGGTGCTCACCACGCGGCTGGAAGGCGAAGCGCGCGAGACCGCGCGCGTCCTCACCGCGGTGCTGCGCGAGTGCGTCGAGGCGGCCCGTCCGGCGGCGCCGCCGGTGTGCCTGCTCGCGGGCGGGGAGACGACGGTCACCGTGCGAGGGGATGGCCAGGGCGGGCGGAACCAGGAGCTGGCGCTCGCGGCCGCGCGGCCGCTCGCCGCCTTCCCGGTTCCCGCCGTGGTCGCCGCCCTGGCGACCGACGGCGTCGACGGCACGGGGGGCGCGGCCGGCGGCGTGGTGGACGACCAGAGCGTCGCGCGCGCGGCCTCGCTCGGGCTGGCACCGGTCGAGACGTTCCTGGAGGCCAACGACTCGCGGGCGTTCCTGGCCTCGCTCGGCGACCTGATCGTCATCGGCCCTACGGGCACCAACGTAGTGGATCTCACAGCGCTCTTGGCCGGCGCCGGACGCTCGCTGCTATACTCCCCGCGGTTTAGGGGCCCTGCACGGAGGGGAAAGGCTGTTGCCCGAGGACCGGCCGATCACGGACCCTGAGGGTGACCCGGCCGCCGGCGCGGGCCTTCCGGAGGCTGCGCCCGGCACGACGCCGAGCGCCGAGGCACCCGACGGCCCGCCGGGGGAGGCCGCGGATGACCGCGTGCGCCTCGCCGAAGGCCGGCTGGCCGAGGTCGTCGAGGCCTACCGCAAGCTCAAGACCGACAACGAGGGCTTCCGCGACCGCACGCTCCGCAACCTCGAACGGCGCTTCGACCAGCGCCGCGAATCGCTGCTGCTGAAGTTCATCGACATCCTGGACAACATGGACCGCGCGCTGGAGGCGGCGCAGACCGCGTACGCCGACCAGTCGCTGCTCGAAGGCCTGATCCTGGTGCGGACCCAGCTCCTCCAGACCCTGCAGGACGAAGGCCTGGAGCGCATCCCGGTGCTCGGGATGCCCTTCGACCCGCACGTGAGCGAGGCGGTGGGCACCGAGCCCGTGGACGAGGTGGACCAGAGCGGCATCGTCTTGAAGGAGCTGATGCGCGGCTACCGCCTCAACGGCCGCGTCGCCCGCGCCTCGCGGGTCGTGCTTGCCGAGTACCGCGCTCCGGTGGACCCCGCGGCGGCCGGGGCCACACCCGCGAGCGCCCCGCCCGCCGCGGGCGCGGCGACGCTCGACGCCGAGCTGACCCTCGAGGACATCATCTCGCAGGCCGAAGCCGCGACCCCGGACGGCGACGTGCCGCCCACCGAGAGCTGACCGGGGCCGGTCAGCCCAGCAGCCGCGCCAGCGCCGCGATCATCAGCGCCCCGGCCAGCGGCACGGTCAGGTTGTCGTCGATCCCGGTCGGGAGCGACTCCACCAGGCCGCAGACCAGCGCGAGCGCGACGCTGCCGCCGAGCACCCTGGCCGAGGCGGCCGCGGAGAGCGGAAGGTGCGACGTCCAGGCGAAGAGGACCGCGGCCGCGCCCGCGCCGCACACCACGAACGCGGCCAGGCCGCTCCAGGTCTTGTCCCCGTTCCACGGCAGCGGGGGCCCGCCGGTCGCGCGGCCGACCAGCGTCGCCATCCCGTCGCCGCAGGCCATCACCCCCCAGACCGCCGCCGCCAGCGCGAGCCGTCCGCGGAACACCAGCACCAGGGCGAGCACCGCCGCCGGGTAGAGGAGGATCCCCGGGTCGTAGGGCCGCCCGCGCTCGCCGCGCCAGAGCGCGCGCCCGCCGACGCGCGGAAGGACGAGCCCGTTGAACAGCAGCGCGGCCAGCGCCATCAGCGCCGCCTCCGGCCAGCTCAGCCAGCGCAGCAGCAGCGCCGGCGCGCCGGCCGCGATGTGGACGAGCTTGCGCGCCGCCTCGGCCCGGTCGAGGCCCATTCGCGCGGCCGCCGGCTCAGCTCGCGCCGGTGGCCGGGGCGGGCGTCGCGCCCACCCGCTCGCGCCAGTGGTCGAGCAGGTCGCGCAGCGTCTCGTGCAGCGGGGTGCTGGCCTTCCAGCCGGTGGCGGCCTGCAGGCGCGCCGGGTCCCCGATCAGCACGGGCACGTCCAGCGGGCGCAGCCGCGCCTGGTCCACGTGGACGTCCACCTTCAGGCCCGAGAGCGCGATCAGCTCGTCGAGCAGCTCGGCGATGCGCACGCCGCGGCCGCTGCAGACGTTGTACACCTCGCCCGGCTCTCCCCTCTCCAGCAGCGCCCAGTAGGCGCGCACCACGTCGCGCACGTCGGTGAAGTCGCGCACCGCGTCGAGGTTGCCGACCTCGAGCCGGGGCGGCCGCTTTCCCGCCTCGATCTCCGCGAGCTGCCGGGCGAAGGAGCTCTCCGCGAACTGCTCGCCGCGTCGGGGGCCGGTGTGGTGGAAGGTCCGCGTGCGCACGATGGGCAGGTGCAGCGAGGCCGCGTATTGGTAGGCGAGGAAGCCCTGCGCCACCTTGCTCACCGCATAGGGCGAAGCGGGCCGCAGCGGCGCGTCCTCGCGGAGGGGCACCTCGTCGGGCCGCACCAGCCCGTATTCCTCCGCGCTGCCCACCACCAGCAGGCGCGGAGCAAGCGCGAGCGTGCGCGCGCCCTCGAGCAGGTGCAGGAGGCCGAGCAGGTTCGTCTTCAGCGTGCCCGCG
>DATBIZ010000693.1:0-7575 GCA_036556645.1 Vicinamibacteria bacterium
GCATATCGGCCTGATCAACACCGCTCGCAACCTCACGCGTAGCCACGGCCCGGCCGAAGACCGTCGTGAGCAGGAGAGCAGTAGCAGACCTTCGGATGAGATCTGACCCCGCCGTTGAAGTCTCCGGCGATGAGTGTGCCGAGCCAGACGTGAGCGCGCTACTCCGGCCACGCCGATGGTCCAAATCAGGACGGCAGCCACATCGCGCCACGACCCCGGCCGCCGGCGATCTCGGCCGGGCGGACGGCGGCGACCGCGAAGGCGAGCGCCAGGCAGGCGTGAGCGAATCCGAAGTAGAGAAGCGGCGGCCATCGGGCCGGCAGGTAGGCGAGCGGCCCCAAGAATGGGCCGCTTTCGCGGCCCTCGTTTCGGCAGCTACAGTTGTTGGATCGAAAGTGGTCGGGGCGAGAGGATTTGAACCTCCGGCCTCCTGGTCCCGAACCAGGCGCTCTAGCCAGGCTGAGCCACGCCCCGATCGAGCGAGAGAGTCACTCTAACACGCGTCCGCGCGCGCGCCAAGAGCGCGCGGGCTATCCGAGCCGCCCGTTGCGCAGCGCCGTTTCCCACTGCTTCAGCGCGCCCAGCGCGGCGTGGTGCGTGGTGTCGGTGTGCAGCGGCGTGATCGAGATGTAGCCCTGCCGGATCGCGTGGATGTCCGACGTCTCGTCCGTGAGCCAGCGGTCCGAGCCCTCCTCGATCCAGTAGTACGGCCGCCGGCGCGGGTCGAGCCCTTCGAGGATCGTGCCCTCGTGCTCGCGGCGGCCCTGCACCGTGATCATCGCGCCCACCGGCGTGCCGGAGGGCACGTTGACGTTGAGCAGCGTGCGCTCGGGCAGGCCCTTCTCCAGCACCATGCCGGCGAGCTTCACCGAGAAGGCGGCGGCCTGGGAGAAGTCGCTCTCCGCGCGCACCGCCAGCGACACCGCGATCGAGGGCACGCGGAAGAAGGTCCCCTCGCGCGCGCCGCCCACCGTGCCGGAGTAGAAGACGTCTTCGCCCAGGTTCGCGCCGCGGTTGATCCCGGAGACCACCAGGTCGGGCCGGCGCGGCAGCAGCTTGACCAGCGCCAGGTTCACGCAATCCGCCGGCGTGCCGTCCACCGAATAGACCTGGTCCTGGATCTTCTCCGCGCGCAACGGGTGCTTCAGCGTGAGCGACTGCGCGCACGCGCTCACCTCGCGGTCCGGCGCCACCACGTGCACCTCGCCCAGCGCGGCCAGCGCGCCGGCCAGCGCCTTGATGCCGGGGGCGTGGACACCGTCGTCGTTGGTCACCAGGATCAAGGGTTGTTGCATGGGAGAAGAAAAAGCCCCAGGAGCGAGGACGCCTGGGGCGAGAAGGCCGGGATGACTTTGGTCGGGATGGCGGGATTTGAACCCACGACCACCTGCACCCCAAGCAGGTGCGCTACCAGGCTGCGCTACATCCCGATCGAGCGATCAAACCTGTTTTCTATCATTCCGTTCCAGGAGAGTCAATATCTCGCGCAGGGTGTCGCGCACCTCGGCCAGCGCCTTCTTCGTCGGGTCGTCGGCCGCGGTCTCCGACTCCACGACCGCGGCGGCCTGTGAGGTCGGCGTGTGGGTGCGGCCCGCCATCTCGGTCTCGAGCCGCTTCTTCGCCCCGGCGATCGTGAAGCCCTCCTCGTAGAGGAGCTGCTTGATCCGCAGCACGGTCTCGATGTCCCGGCGCCGGTAGATGCGCTGGCCCGAGCTGTTCTTGGCCGGCGCCAGGGCCGGGAACTCCGACTCCCAGTAGCGCAGCACGTAGGGCTGCGTGTCCGTGATCTCGCAGACCTCTCCGATCTTGAAGAAGAGCTTGTTGGGGATCTGCTTGTCCATGTTCGGCGGCCGTTATTCGGCGCTGGACGCGAAGAGCTTGGAGGGCCTGAACACCACCGAGCGCCGCGGCTTGATCAACATCTCCTCTCCGGTCTGTGGGTTGCGGCCGCGCCGCTCGCGCTTCTGCCGCACCACGAACGTGCCGAAGCCGGTGATCTGGACCTTCTCGCCATCCCCCAGGCGGCCCTTGATCGACTCGAAGATGATCTCCACCAGCCGTGCCGCCTCCCGGTTCGAGATCCCCCCGTGACGCTCGTAGACGATCCGGGCGATGTCCGCCTTCGTCATCGACTCAATGCACTCCTATGGGATGCACAAAAAGTCAACGATCACCGCTATTTATATGATGAAGTTCGAGGATTGTATGAGTGCTTCACTGGAAAGTCAAGGGCAAAACTACAAAGCGTGTCCTTCAGTGCGGTCGGTGGCGTGTCCGGAGCACGATCGGGGTGCCCTCGAACGAGAACTCGGCCCGCAACTGGTTCTCCAGGTACCGTTTATACGAGAAGTGGAGGTCCACCGGGTGGTTCAGGGACAGCCCGAACGTCGGCGGCGCCACCCCGATCTGGGTCCCGTAGAGGATCTTGAGCGCCGCGTTGCCTTTCGCCGCCTTCGGGGCGTACCGCTCCGCCGCCCGCGCGAGCACCCGGTTGAGCTGGCCGGTCGTCACCCGCTTGCGCGCCTCCGCCGCAACGCGCTCGACCGCGGCCAGCAGGGCCGCCAGGCCCTTGCCCGAGCGGGCGGACACGAACACCACCGGCGCGTACGCGAAGAACTTCAGGTGGTCGCGGAAGCTCTGCTCGACCGCCCGCTGTTTGAGCTGCATCTCGGGCGCCGCGTCCCACTTGTTCACCGCGAGCACCACCGCGCGCCCCGCCTTCTGCACGTAGCCGCCGATCGTGGCGTCCATCTCGCGCGGGCCTTCGGTCGCGTCGAGCACGAGCACGGCCACGTCCGCCCGCTCGAGCGCGTGGCGCGCCTGCACGACGCTGACGTGGTCCACGTTCTCCTTCAGCAGCCGCGCGCGGCGGATGCCGGCGGTGTCCACGAACACGTAGCGCTTCTCGCCTCGCACGAGCACGCTGTCCACGCTGTCGCGCGTGGTGCCCGGGATCGGCGACACCACCGCGCGCTCCGCCCCGAGCAGCCGGTTCAGCAGCGACGACTTGCCCACGTTGGGCCGGCCCACCAGGGCCACGTGCGGCGGCCGGGCCTCCTCGTCCGGCACCGCGACCTTCGGCAGGTGCGCGAGCGCGGCGTCGAGCAGGTCCCCCACGCCCTGGCCGTGTTCGGCGGAGATCGGCAGCATCTCGTCGAAGCCCAGCCGCGCGAAGTCCTCGAGCCCGTCGTCGCGCCCTTCCGCCTTGTTCACCGCGACCAGCACGCGCTTGCCTCCCCGGCGCAGCCGCGCGGCGATCGCCTGGTCGTCGGGCAGCAGGCCGGCGCGGGCGTCCGCGACCAGCACCACGAGGTCGGCCTCGTCGATGGCGCGGCGCGCCTGCTCGGTGGCGGGCCCGAGCAGCGGATCGTCGGTGCCGAGCAGCAGCCCGCCGGTGTCGATCAGCTCGAAAGCCGCGCCCTGCCAGGAGGCTTGCGCGTAGTTGCGGTCGCGCGTCGAGCCCGGTCGGTTGTCGGTGATCGCCTTGCGGCGGCCGACGATCCGGTTGAAGAGCGTGGACTTGCCCACGTTGGGCCGGCCGACGAGCGCAATCTTGGGGATCGGGATCATGGGCTCCCGCGCGGCGGGCCGTTTGACACCAAATTCAGGCTAGTCCTATAATACGTGTCACTTAGAAGGAGGTCCATCCCCATGATCAAGGTGGACATCATCAACGAGGTGTCCAAGGCCGCCGACATCACCAAGGTGAAGGCCGAGGTGGCGGTCGAGGCGGTCCTCGACGCGATGAAGACCTCCATGATGAAGGGCGAGCGGATCGAGCTGCGCGGGTTCGGCGTCTTCCAGGTGAAGCCCCGCAAGCGCGGCATCGGCCGCAACCCCCGGACGGGCAAGGAGGTCAAGATCCCGCCCGGACGCACGATCCGCTTCAAGCCCGGCAAGGACCTTCAGAACCTGAGCCAGTAGCGCGCCTTCGCCGCGCCCGGCCCCTCCGCCTTGAGCCATCCCTCCGATCCGCCGGGGCCGTCTCCGCGCCTGAGCACCGCCGAAGAGCGCCTCGAGCGCGACCTGCAGGAGCTGCGCGAGGCGATCTTCGGCGGGCCGCCCCCGCGCCCCACCCTCCGCTCGGCGTGGCGCAACGTGCTGCTGTTCGCGCTGACCGCCGGCTGCGTGTACCTCGCCGGCGGTCCGCGCATGGTGGTCGCGCTGCTGAGCATCCTCACCGCGCACGAGATGGGGCACTACGTGATGTGCCGGCGCTACGGCGTGGACGCCACGCTGCCCTACTTCATCCCGTTCCCGTTGCCGTGGCCGTGGGCGCCGCCGTTCGTGGGGACGCTGGGCGCGTTCATCCGCATGCGCTCGCCGATTCCCGACCGCCGCGCGCTGATGGACATCGGTGTCACCGGCCCGCTCGCCGGGTTCGTGGTGTGCCTGCCCGTGCTCGTGCTCGGCCTGCTCGAAGCGCAGGTCGTGCCCGAGGTCCGCGACTTCGGCGGGCAGACGCTCGGCGAGCCGCTGCTCTTCCAGTGGGCCGCCCGCCTGGTCATCGGCCCGGTGCCCGACGGCCAGACCATCCTGATCGGCCCCGTCGGCCTCGCCGCGTGGTTCGGCCTGTTCGTCACCGCGCTGAACCTGATGCCGATCGGCCAGCTCGACGGCGGCCACGTGGCCTACGCGCTGCTGCGGCGCCACTACCGCATCGTGTCCCGCATCGGCCTGGCGGCCTGCCTGATGCTGCTCTACTTCCGTCCCACGTGGCTGCTCTGGACGGTGCTGCTGCTGGCGCTCGGCCGCCGGCATCCGCCGACCCTGAACGACGCCCGCCCGCTCGACCGCGCGCGGGTGGCCGTCGGCATCCTCGGGTTCGTGGTGTTCGTCGTCTGTTTCACCCCGAGCCCGTTCGTGGTCACGTGGGCCGACTTCATCGAAGCGTGGCGCGCCCTGCTCTGAGCGCCCTTCACATGACGCTGAGCGGGTCCACGTCCACGGCCACGCCCGGCCAGCGCACGTCGCCGAAGCGCTCGACCAGGGCGCACTTCACCGCCGCGCGCATGGACGCGCGGTCGCCCTTGAGCAGCACCTGGAAGCGGTGCTCCTGCTTCAGGCGCGCCAGCGGCGCGCGCGCCGGGCCCAGCACCCGGTAGCGGCCGGCCGCCAGCTCGCGCAGGCGCGCGGCCACGGCCTGGGCGTCCTGCGAGGCCGCCACCGGCTCGCGCGAGCGGAACAGCACGTTGACCAGCGCGGCGGCGGGCGGGTAAGCCATCGTGCGCCGGAACTCCATCTCGTGCGTGAAGAACGCGGCGTAGTCCTGCGCGCAGGCCAGCCGGAGCGCGTAGTGGTCGGGCAGGTGAGACTGAAGGATCACCTCGCCGGGCAGGTCGGCGCGCCCGGCGCGGCCCGACACCTGCGTGAGGAGCTGGAAGGTGCGCTCGGCGGCGCGGAAGTCGGGGAGGCCCAGGCCGACGTCGGCATCCACCACCCCCACCAGCGTGACGCGCGGGAAGTCGTGGCCCTTGGCGATCAACTGCGTGCCGACCAGGACGTCCGTCTCGCCCGCCGCGAACGCGGCGAGCACGGCCGCCACCTCGCCGCGGCGCTGCGCGCGGTCGCGGTCGAGCCGGTCCACGCGCGCGCCCGGCAGCGCGGCCTTCACCGCCTCCACCACCTTCTCCGTCCCGTAGCCGCTCAGGCGCAGGTACTCCCCCTTGCACGAGGCGCACGCCTGCGGCGCCCGGGTCTGGAACCCGCAGTAATGGCACTGCGCGGTGCGGCCGGCGTGATGCACGGTCAGCAGCACCGAGCAGTTCGGGCAGGAGGCGCTCTGGCCGCACTCGCGGCAGAGCAGGCTCGTGGCGTACCCGCGCCGGTTCAAGAGCAGCAGCGCCTGCTCCCGCCGCGCGAGCCGCTCCGCGAGCGCCTCGCGCAGCGCGGGGGTCAGCACCGGGTCCGCGCCGGCCTTCATCGCCTCGCGCCGGTCCACCACCTCCACCCGCGGCAGGCCGCGGGCGCCGATGCGCGTGGGCAGCGCGAGGGGCGTGTATTTGCCCTTCTGCGCGTTGACGTGTGATTCCAGCGACGGCGTGGCGGAGCCGAGCACCACCACCGCGGACTCCATCCGCGCGCGCATCACCGCCACGTCGCGCGCGTGGTAGCGCGGGCTCTCCTCCTGCTTGTAGGACGACTCGTGCTCCTCGTCCACCACCAGCAGCCCCAGCTCGGGCACCGGCGCGAACACCGCGGACCGTGCGCCGACCACCACCCGCGCCTCGCCCTCGCGGATGCGCCACCACTGGTCGTGCCGCTCCCCCGCCGACAGCTCGCTGTGCAGCACGCTCACGGTGGCGCCGAAGCGGCCGACCGCGGCGCGCACCAGCAGCGGAGTCAGCGCGATCTCCGGCACCAGCACGATCACGCCGCGACCCTGCGCGAGCGCGCGCTCGGCGGCGCGGAAGTACACCTCGGTCTTGCCGCTGCCGGTGATCCCGTGCAGCAGGAACGGCGCGAAGCCGCCCGACTCCACCGCCTTCACCACGGGCGCGAGCGCGGCCTGCTGCTCGGCCGTGGCCTCGTGGCGCGCGGACGGCTCCGGCGGCAGGGTGTCGGGGCTGCGCGTGTCGCGCTCCTCGTGCACGCGCACCGCGCCGGCGGCGGCCAGGCGCGCGATCGCCCCGCGCAGCGACTGGCGCTCGCGGACGAGGTCGGCCACGCGCGCGCGGCCGCCCTGCTCGCGCAGGCGATCGAGGACCTCCTGCTGCGCCTTTCCGGCCGCGGCCACCGGCTCGTCCGTGAGCGACGCGACCTGCACCATGCGGAACCCGGCCGCGGCGAGGTCCTGCTCGACCACGACGCGGCCCTCGCGCCGCAGGCGGAGGAGCCGCGCGGTCGGGTCGCCGCCCAGGCGGCGCGCCAGCGTGGAAACCGCGAGCGGCCCGGCCGCCAGCGCGGAGACGACCGGGTCGCTCTCGCCGGCGCCCGGCGGCGAGGTGACGCGCGCCACGGCGCGGCTGGCTCGGATCCCGGCCGGCGGCAGCACGAGCCGGTAGCACTCGCCGGGCGGTGCCAGATAGTGCTCGGCCACCCAGCCGGCCAGGTCCACGAGCGGCGGCGGCGCGAGCGGCCCCTCGTCCACCACGTCGAGGACGTCCTTGAGCGAGAGGGACGCGTCGTCTTCGGCGGGCCCGGTGACCATGCCGACCACGCGCCGCGACCCGAACGGCACCACCACGCGCACCCCACGCTCGGGCCAGGGCAGCCCGTCCGGGACGCGGTAGGTGAAGGTGGTCTGCACGGGCAGCGGCAGCGCCACCGCGACGACGCGTGACGGCATGAAGGTCTACGCTAGCCGCGCGGACGGCAGGGGCTGGTCAACCTCTCCGATTCCGTTCCCGTTCCGTTCCGACTCCCGTCCCGATTCCACCGGTTTCTCACGCGCTCTCGTTCAACAGCGCGCGCACGACCTTCATGTCCTCCCAGACGTCCTTCTTGGCGCCCGGGTTCCGCAGCAGGTAGGCCGGATGGTAGGTCGGCATCACCGTGATGCCCTTGTACTGGCCGATCCGCCCGCGCAGGCGCGTGATCGGCTCGGCGGTCTTGAGCAGCCAGTGCGCGCCGAAC
>DATBIZ010000694.1:0-2410 GCA_036556645.1 Vicinamibacteria bacterium
GGGAGCGGCTTCGCCCAGCTCCCCCTCTCGTTCCCCACGTTCAGCGACGTGCGCGAGCAGGCGTGGAGCCTCGAGGGCCTCGCGGCCTGGACCTCCCAGCCGGAGACCACGTTCAACCTGACGCTCGGCGAGGGACCGCAGCCGGTGCAGTACGCGCTCGTCACCACGAACTTCTTCGACGTCCTCGGCGTCGCGCCCACGCTCGGCCGGTCTTTCGGCCCGGCGGAGGCGGAGCCGGCGGCGGCGCCCGCGGTCGTGCTGAGCCACGGCCTGTGGTCGCGCCTGGGCGCCGACCCGTCGCTGGTCGGGCGCACGCTGCGGCTGGGCGACCGCGCGCACGCGGTGATCGGGGTGCTGCCGCGCGGGTTCCGCTTCGTCAGCGCGCCGCGCGAGGCCGAGCTGTGGCTGGCCATCGAGCAGCAGCCCGACCCGACGCAGGCCCGGCGCTATGCGCGCGCGGCGCGGTACCTGGGGGCGGTGGGCCGCCTGCGCCCCGGCGTGAGCGTCGCGGCCGCGCGCGCCGAGCTGGCGGCGCTCTCGGCCCGCTTCACGGCCGGCGATCCCGGCTTCTACCGCGACTGGGCGCTCGCGCTGGTGCCCCTCCACGAGGCGGCGGTCGCCGGGCTGCGGCCGACCGTGCTCGTGTTGCTCGGCGCCGTCTCCTTCGTGCTCCTGATCGCCTGCGCGAACGTGGCGGGGCTCGCCCTCGCGCGCGGTCAGGCCCGGCGCGGCGAGCTGGCGGTACGGACGGCGCTGGGCGCGAGCCGGTCCCGCGTGGTCCGCCAGCTCCTCACCGAATCAGCCCTCCTCGGGCTCCTGGGCGGCACGCTCGGCCTCCTCGTCGCGTTCTGGGGGCTCGACCTGCTGGCCGCGCTGTCCTTCCGGACGGTCGGCGTCTTCGTGCCGTACACGATCGACCTGCGCGCGGCGGGCCTGGACTCCCGCGTGCTGCTCTTCACCCTGGCCGCCTCGCTCGGCACCGGCGTTCTCTTCGGCATCCTTCCCGCGCTCTCCGCCTCGCGCGCGGAGCCGCGAGCCGGGCTCGGCGCGGTGGGCCGGCCCGGCGAGCCGTCGCGGGGCGGCCGCGCGCGCCGTGCGCTGACCGTCGCGGAGCTGGCGCTCTCGGTCGTGCTGCTGGTCGGGGCGGGGTTGATGCTGGAGAGCTTCCGGCGGCTGCAGGTGGTGGACCCCGGCTTCCGGCCCGACGACGTGCTGGCCGCGGACGTGCGGCTGCCCCGCTTCAAGTACGGCCAGCCGCCGCGCGTCGCGCGGTTCTACGAGGACCTGCTGGGCCGGCTCGCGGGCGTGCCCGGCGTCGAAGGCGTGGGCGCGGTCAGCGCGCTGCCGCTGAGCGGAACGGACGCGGCGACGGGCGTGCTGGTGGAGGGCCGGCCCCCGGGGACCCCCGCCGAGCGTCCGAGCGTGCACCACCGCGCGGTCACGCCCGGCTACTTCGGCGCGCTCGGGATCGCGCTGCGGCGGGGCCGCGCGTTCGACGCCCGCGACGACGCGCAAGGGCCGAAGGTCGCGCTGGTCAACCAGACCCTCGCCGCGCGCCTCTGGCCGGGCGAGGACCCGCTCGGCAAGCGGCTGGCCCTCGACTTCGAGGCGATGCGGTTCTTCCGCGACCGGCCGCCGCAGCTCGACCTCGCGTCCGGCCTGCGCGAGGTGGTGGGCGTGGTGGCCGACGTGCGCCACTCGCGTCTGGACGCCCAGCCCGCGCCCGAGCTGTACGTGCCGTTCGCGCAGCGGCCCTCGCCGGACATGACGCTGGTGCTCCGCGGCGCGGGCGGACCCGCCGCGCTGGCCTCCGCCGCGCGCGCCGCCCTGAAGGCGCTCGATCCCGACCAGCCGCTGGCCGGCGTGACGACCGTCTCCGCGCTGGTCGAGACCGCGCTCGCGCCCTCGCGCTTCCACCTGCGCCTGCTGGGCGCGTTCGCGGCGCTGGCCTTCGTGCTCGCCGCCGTCGGCCTCTACGGCGTGGTCGCGCACTCGGTGGCGCGGCGCACCGGCGAGATCGGGGTGCGCATGGCCCTGGGCGCGGCGCGGCGCGACGTGGTGGCCATGGTGCTGCGCGAGGCGGCAGCCCTGTCCGCGCTCGGCCTCGCGCTGGGCGGCGCCGCCGCGCTCGCGCTGGCGCGCGCGCTGCGGTCGGTGCTGTACGCGGTCAGTCCGGCCGATCCCGCCGCCTACGCCGCCGCGGCGGTCGCCCTGGCGGCGATGACGGCGCTTGCCAGCTACCTGCCGGCCCGCCGCGCGACGCGCGTGGATCCGGCCACCGCTCTTCGGAACACGTAGGGGGACCCATGACACTGAAACAGAGGATGAACGACTACGAGCGCGGGCTGATCCTGGCCGCGCTGCAGGCGGCGGGCGGCAACCAGCGGCGCGCGGCCGCGTCGCTCGGCAT
>DATBIZ010000695.1:0-18199 GCA_036556645.1 Vicinamibacteria bacterium
CGGGGTGATGCGCGAGCTGGTGCGGCAGAAGTACCCGCGCACGATCTATCCCGAGCACCCGCGCCTCATCGACCCGGACCGCGAGGGCCCGGTGCGGAACATGTACCCGGGCGGCGGCGGCTTCGCGGGCGAGATCTACAACGTGGCCTATACGCGAGCGATGCTCCAGGCCGCGCTCACGCTGCGCTGAGCATCATCTCGGGGGGATCGCTCGGGCCGATGGCACGGCTGCGACGATGGCCCTCGCGCTCCCCCCGAACCCCCCTGCGCCGTCGCCCCCCCGCTGCGCGCGTCGCCGCCGGCGCATCACGCCGTGCCGCCCAGCTCCATGCCGCGCGCGAAGGCGCGCTCGTTCAGCTCGCCCAGGGCCGCCTTGCCCGCGAGGGCCTGGCGCATCGCGGCCAGGTAGCTCTCGCGCGGGAAGAGATGGGTGGCGGCGTGGAGCGCGCCGAGCGCGATCACGTTCTTCACCATGGGCGCACCCAGCTCCCGGGCCAGCTCCGTGCAGGGCACGCCGACGCACTGCACGCCGGGCGCCAGGGGGACGGGCTCCGGGATCACCGAGCGGTCGTAGACGACCACGCCGCCCTTCACGACCGCGGGCCCGAACCGGGCGAGGCTGGGCGCGTTGAAGGCGACGAGCACGTGCGGCTGGGGCACCGCCGGGGACAGCACCTCGGCGCGGGCGATGCGCACGTCGGCGTAGGACGTGCCGCCACGCGACTCGGGGCCGTAGCTCGGGATGTGCGTGGCGTCGAAGCCCTCGTTGATCGCGGCACGCGCGATCAGGAGCGCGGCCGTCTGCGCCCCGTCGCCGCCCGCGCCGGCGAGCTTGAGGCCCACGTCGTCCCCGAAGCGCGTGGGGAAGCCGCGGGCGAAGCGCGGAGCGGCCTCGCCGCGGGCGGCGCCCGCCGCCTCGAGCACCGCGCGCGGGTCGAAGACGGGCCGCGGGAAGGCCGGCCAGGGCTCGGCCGCCACCTGCTTCTTCACGCCGAGCGGGAACACCGGGACCATCCGCTCCTTGACCCAGGCCTCCGCCTCCGCCGGCGCGAGCCCGAGGTGCAGCGGGCACTCCGCCAGCACCTCGACCAGCGCGAAGCCGCGCCCGTCCACCTGCACCTCCAGCGCGCGGCGGATGGCCTTCTTCGCCCGCACGCGCTGCCGCGCGTCGAAGAGCGCGACGCGCTCGACGTAGACCGCGCCCTCGATCGCGGCCACCATCTCCGCCATGCGCAGCGGCGCGCCTTCGAGCCGGCCGCGTCCCCGCGGGCAGGTGGCCGTCTTCTGGCCGGGAAGGGTGGTGGGCGCCATCTGGCCGCCGGTCATCCCGTAGATCGCGTTGTTCACGAAGACGACGGTCAGGGGCAGGCCCATCTGCGCCGCGTGCAGGACCTCGGCCAGCCCGATCGAGGCGAGGTCTCCGTCGCCCTGGTAGCTGACCACGATGCTGTCCGGGTTCGCGAGCTTGTGTCCCACCGCCACCGCGGGCGCCCGGCCGTGCGCGGCCTGGGTGTTGCCCACGTCGAGGTAGTAGTAGAGGAACACGCTGCAGCCGACCGGCGAGATGGCGACCGTGCGGTCCTGCACGCCCAGCTCCTCGATCGCCTCGGCCAGGTACTTGTGCACGAGGCCGTGGCCGCAGCCGGGGCAGTAGTGGGTGCCGTGCGCCTTGGTCCCGACGCCGTGGTCGTGCCGCTCGAACACCGGGTAGAACGCGCTCATGCCGCCGCCCCTTCCGCGCGCGCGACCTCGAGCGCGGCGTCCACGATCTCCGCGGCGGTGGGCAACACGCCGCCGTGGCGGCGCAGGTGCGCGAGCCGGGGCGTGGCCAGGCCGGCGACGCTCAGGGCCAGCCGCAGCTCGTCCTCGAGCTGGCCGTCGCCCGCCTCCACGACCAGCAGGCACACCCCGGGCCGCAGCAGCCGCCGCAGCGCCTGGATCGGGAACGGCCACAGCGTGAGCGGGCGGAAGAGCCCGGCGCGCACGCCGCGCTCGCGCAGCGTCCGCACCGCGCCCTTCGCCGTGCGCGCGGGCGTGTTGCAGGCGACGAGCAGCACGTCCGCATCGTCCACGCGGAAGACGTCCGCGCGCTGCTCGTGCAGGGTCATGCGCTCGTACTTGGCGATCAGCGCCCGGTTGTGCGCTTCGAGGTCCGCCTCCGCCAGGAAGATCGAGGTCACCAGGTTCTTGCGGTGCTCGGCGTCGCCGGCCACCGCCCACGACGGCAGCCCGGGAGCGACCAGGGCGGGGGGGAGACTCACGCGGCCCGTCATCTGGCCGAGGTAGCCGTCCGCGAGGACCACGACCGGGTTGCGGTAGCGCAGGGCCAGCTCGAACGCGAGGTAGGTGAGGTCCAGCATCTCCTGCGGCGTACCGGGCGCGAGCACGATCGCATGCGTGTTGCCGTGCCCGAGGCCGCGGCAGGCGAGCTTGATGTCGCTCTGCTCCGGCGCGATGTTGCCCAGCCCCGGCCCGCCCCGCATCACGTTCACCACCACGCCCGGCACCTCGGCCCCGACCATGTAGGACAGGCCCTCGAGCATCAGGCTGAAGCCGGGCGACGAGGTGAAGGTCAGCGCGCGGCGCCCGGCCGCGCCGCAGCCGTACACCGAGTTGATCGCCGCCACCTCGCTCACCGACTGCACGAACACCCCGCCGAGCGCGGGCAGCACGCGCGCCATCAGCTCGGCGCCCTCGGTGGACGGCGTGATCGGGTAGCCGAAGAAGTGACGGCACCCGGCCAGCAGCGCACCGATCGCGGAGGCGTGCGTGCCCTTCAGCATCAGCGGCGGCGTCGCCGGCAGCGGCATGCGCTCGTCGGGGACCTCCCTGGCTTCGGCCTTGGGACGCACGACCGTGTACGGGCCCTCGGCCGCAGGCGCGACCCCGCGTTCCGCCGGGAGCGCCGGCATCAGGCCGTACGGCTCCGGACACGCGTCCCAGCAGAGGCCGCAGCCGGTGCAGGCCTCCAGGTGCAGCGACACGGGCGCGCAGCCGGTGGCCGGCAGCAGCTCGAGGCCCGGCTCGATGCAGTGGTGCGCGCAGGCTTCGATGCAGCGCCCGCAGGCCTTGCAGTGTTGGGCGAAGAGGACGGGACGCAGGTCCCTGGACATGCCGCGCGGGCCAGGTGCAAGGACCCGGCCAGGCGGCGCGCGCGACCGGCTTCGCCAACACCCTGCGGCAAGGGCACTTGACGTCATGGAGAACGTCCCGGGGCTCGGCCGGCCGCAAGGATTGCGTGGGATCCCCGCCGGATGCGAACGGCGCCGCGGTGCGCGCATTCATGTCGTCGGCATCGTGCCTGCGTTGGGCGCGAAACAAACGCGCGCCGCCGCGTACGGCCACGCATGTCGTGCGTCCCCGCGGCGGACGCGTGCCCGCGTGCCACGCCACGACGGCCGCATCGCGGCGCGCGCCCGGCGGCTTCGGTCTTGCACGTGTGCCGTTGGTCCACCGAGAAGATCTCCCGCCCGATGACGTCCAGCAACAGCGTGAAGCCGACGCGCCGCCGGAGCGGACCGTCGAGAGCGGCCGGGCTCGACGACTCGCCCTCGCGCTACGTCGTGCGCGTGGACCTCGCCACCGGGCGGACGCTGCCGGCGCCGATACGCCCCGACGAGCTGCTCGTCCAGGCGCACCGGGACCGCAACCCGATGGAGCTGGCGCTGCATTACGTCGCCGGCCGCGCGGTGGCGCTGACGGGGAGCGAGCGGCTGGCGGGCGCGCTCGAGCACGGGCTCGAACGTCTCGCGCGCGCCCTGCCCGGGGGCGACGGCCGCGCCGTGGGCTTCCGCTTCCTTCACGCGGCGCCGGGCTCCCAGCGGACCCTCGAGGCGCGGCTGGAGCGGCTCCGGGGCGGCGCCCGGCGCGCGCTGCTCGCCCGCGGCCGCCACCCGCGCCTGCGCGTGCTGCTCACCGGGGCCACCGGCTTCCTGGGCAAGGAGATCCTGGTCCAGGCCGCCGAGGATCCCCACGTCGCGGAGGTCGTCTGTGTCGTGCGGCCGGAGCGCGTCCCGCTGCCCGGGCGCCCGGGCGCGCGCCGGGTCGTCGGTCCGCGCCAGCGCGGCCGCCGGCTGCTCCGCCTGCTCGGCATCGAGGGCGCCGCCGCCCGCAAGTTCCGCTTCGTGGACGGCGACATCGAGAAGAGGATGCTGGGCCTGCCCGCGGCCGAGCGGCGCCGCCTGGCGCGCACGGTGACGCACGTGGTCCACTGCGCGGCCAGCGTCTCCTTCGACGCCAGCTACGAGGACTCGTTCCGGGCCAACGTGCTCGGCGCGCGGCACGCGGCGGAGCTGTCGCTGCGGCTGCAGCGGGCGAGGGGCTCGCCTTTCGTCGCCCACGTGGCGGTGGAGACCTCGTACGTCCACGGGCGCGCGTCCGGGCGCCGGCTGCCCGAGGACCGGCTCGACTTCCCGGCCGGCTACTACAACAACTACTACGAGCTGACCAAGGCCATGGCCAGCCTGGAGACCGAGCGCGCGCTGGTCGAGCGTGGCCTGCGCGTGATCCAGGTCCTGCCCTCGATCGTCACCGGCGACTCCCGGACCGGCAACAACCGCGGCGACTCCAAGGTGGTGAACGCGCCGATCAACGCGTTCGGGCGCATCGAGAGCGCGCGGCACGCGGACGGCGGCGGCTGGCTGGCCCGGCCGCGCAACCTCCTGCTCCGGCTCGCCGCCAATGCGTTCCCCGCCGACGCGTCCGCGGAGCTGAACCTGGTCCCCGTGGACCGCGTCGCCGCCGGCGTGCTCGCCGCGCTCGGGACGCCCGAAGCGGTGGGCACGCGCATCCACATCGCGACCGATCACCGGGTCCGCTCGGCGGAGATGGTGCGGCTGATGCGCGAGGAGCTCGGGGTCACCGTCCGGATGGCGGACCCCACGCTGACGCGGAACGTCACGCTGCCTGTGGCCTGCTGGCTGCTCGGCCGGCTCGGACAGCCGCGGGCGGCCCGCTCGCTGGCGCGGCTGGCCGCGATCTTCGGCGCCTACAGCGAGTGGGGCCAGCCGGTGCACGCCGTCGGCAACGACGTCCGCCTGCTCGGCCTGCCCTCGCGGCGGCCGGAGAGCGTGCAGGCCTTCCGGATGGCCTGCCGTCACAACCGCTACGTGCTGCGGTTCGGCGACGTGAGGGACCCCGAGGAGGTGGCGCGGCGCGAGCGCGTCTGGAGCGAGGCGCTCGACGCGATCGAGCTCGAGACCGGCCGCCCGGCCGCGGAGATCCCCGCGGCGGAGTTCTACCGCACGCTGCGCGCCCGTCTCGACCTGGACCGCTTCGCGCCGCGCACGCGCGCGCTGGGCGCGGAAGGAGCGGCGGCATGAGCCGTCTGGCCATGACCGGCACCGCCTCGTTCGTGGGGGCGCGGCTGCTGCGCCGGCTCCTGCGCGCGCGCGACCCCGACACGCTGCTCGTGCTCGACGTGGCCGCGCCGGCGGCCGGGCTGCGCGGCGTGCGCCACCGGCTGGTGGACCTCACGCTGCCCGCCGCGGACCGCCGCCTGGTGGACGTGCTGCAGGAGGAGGACGTGGACACCGTGGTGCACGCCGCGTTCTTCACCGACCCGCGCCGCGACGCGGAGTACGTGCACGAGCTGGAGTCGATCGGCACCCTGCACCTGATGGCCGCCTGCGCCGCCGCGGGCGTGAAGCACGTGGTGCAGCGCTCGTTCACCGCGGTCTACGGCGCGCGCGGGCAGAACCCGAACTTCCTCACCGAGGACCACCCGCCGCGTCCCGACCAGCGGTTCTGGTGGATCCGCGACAAGCTGGAGGCCGAGGAGCACGCGCTCTCCTTCGCGCGCCACTACCCGCGGATGACCGTCACCGTCCTGCGCCTGGCGCCCCTGGTCGGGCCGGGCGTCTACACGTTCTACACGCGCCTGTTCGCGCGGCGCGTGGTGTCCGTCGTGCTCGGCTACGACCCGCTGCTCCAGCTCCTGCACCCCGACGACGCCCTGGCCGCCTTCGAGGCGGCGCTGGCCGCGCCGCGCGGAGGCGTGTTCAACGTGGTCCCGCGCGACGCCATCAGCCTGCTCACCGCGCTGCACCTGGCGCGCAAGCTCACCATCCCCGTCGCGCACCCGCTGGCCTACCTGGCCGCGGACCTGCTCTGGTCCACCGGGCTCGGCGAAGCGCCCGGCGGGTTCATCGACTACGTGCGCTTCCTGTGCGTCGCCGACGGCGAGAAGGCGGCGCGCGAGCTCGGGTTCACGGCGCGGCACGGCAGCCGCGAGGCGCTCCTGGACTACCTTCGCTACCGGTACCCGCGCGCGTACGCCGCCCCCGCCGCCGGCCCGCGCGAGCTGAGCGCATGAGCGCCGCGCGGCGGGCGCCCGCGGCGCGGCGCAGCGATCCGCGCGCCGAACGGCTCGAGGCCGAGGTCGCGCAGCTCCGCGACGAGCTGCGCCGCGCGCGGGAAGACGGTGCCGGCGGCGAAGGCGTGCTGGTGGCGCTCGCGCGCGCCGCGCAGGCGGGCTGGCGGGCGCTGACCATCGAGAACCTGGCCCGCCTGCAGGCCGCGCTCTACTTCAGCTGGCACACCGACCGGCCGGACGAGTTCGGCTACGACCCGGTGTACGCGCGCACGATCGACCCGTGGCTGCGTTTCCTCTACCGGGTGTGGTGGCGCGTGGAGGCCACCGGCGTGGACCACGTGCCGGCCACGGGCCCCGCCCTGGTCGTGGCCAACCACTCCGGCGTGCTTCCCTACGACGGCGCGATGATGAAGCTCGCGATCCGGCAGGAGCACCCGGCGGCGCGGGAATGCCGGATGCTGATGCTCGACATGTTCGCGCTGCTGCCGGTGCTCGCTCCGGCCCTGACCAAGCACGGCGAGATCCGGGCCAACGCCGACAACGCGGTGCGCGTGCTCCGGCAGGGGGGGCTCGTCGGCGTGTTCCCGGAGGGCGTCAAGGGAGTGGGCAAGCACTTCCGGGACCGCTACCGGCTGGCCCGGTTCGGCCGCGGCGGGTTCGTCCGCATCGCGCTGCAGACCGGAGCCCCGATCGTGCCCTGCGCGGTGGTGGGGGCCGAGGAGATCCACCCGGTCCTGGCCCGGGCCGACTGGATCGGGCGGCCGCTGGGCTTCCCGTACTTTCCCCTGACCCCGACCTTCCCGTGGCTCGGGCTGCTGGGGTTCGTCCCGCTGCCCTCGCGCTGGTCGATCGACTTCGGTCCGCCGATCCCTACCGACGGCCACGGCGCAGGCGCCGCCGACGACCCGATCCTGGTGAACCGGCTCTCGGAGGAGGTGCGCGACGCGGTCCAGCGGATGATCGACGGCCGCCTGGCGCGCCGGCGTTCCGTGTGGTTCGGGTGAGCGGGCCGCGCGCGCACGGGAGGCCTGGGGCGTTCGCACCATGGCCGCTCGCGCCGGCGGGCCCGAGGTTGTGATGGGACTGCGTCCCTACGGAGGCGTCATGGAACGTCATCGTGTCGGTTTGGCATTGATCGCGGCGATCGTGCTCGCCGTCGCCGTCCCGGCCGGCGTGCAGGCGTCCGGGTTCCAGCTCGTGGAGCAGAACGGCAGCGGCCTCGGCAACGCGTTCGCGGGGCAGGCGGCGGGCGTGCGCGACGCCAGCGCGATCTTCTTCAACCCCGCGGCCCTGACCCGCATCAACGGGCGGCAGTTCGTGGTGTCGGTCGAGCCGATCGGCGTGGGCACCGACTTCGCCGACGCGCGCTCCGCGCGGCCGTTCCTGCCCGTCGCCACGGGCCTGGTGCTGCCGGTGAGCGTCGGCGGGCCCGGCGGCGACGCCGGGGCCTGGATCCCCGTCCCCAACGGGTACGTGTCCTGGCGCGTCGCGAACCCGGTCTGGCTGGGCCTCGGCGTCAATGCGCCGTTCGGCCTGAAGACGGAGTGGGACCCGGACTGGATCGGCCGCTTCCACGCGGTCAAGTCCGAGGTCCGCACGGTCAACCTCAACCCGACCGTGGCGGTGCGCCTGAGCGAGGCGCTCGCGGTCGGCGCGGGCGCGAACTACCAGCGCCTGGACGCCGAGCTGACGCAGAGCGTCGCCTATGGCGGCATCGCGTTCGGCGCGGCCGGCGCGCTCGGCGGCCCGGCCGCGGCCGCGGCCATCCTCGCCCAGCTCGGGCCGGCGGGGCTCGGCTACGAGGGGCTCGGCCGCGTGAAAGGGGACTCCTGGGCCTGGGGCTGGAACGCCGGCGCGATGCTGCGGCTGGGCGAAGCCGCGCGCCTCGGCGTGAGCTACCGCTCCAAGGTGAAGCACGACCTCGACGGCACGGCCACGTTCGAGCAGGCGCCGGTGTTCGCGACGGGCGGACCCGTCGGCCCCCTGGGCGCGGGCCTGAACGCCCGGTTTGCCACCGGCGCCGTGCGCACCGAGATCGAGCTGCCGGACACCTTCTCGGTGGCGGCGGCCTACGAAGGCGGGCGCTTCGAGATCCTGGCGGACTGGACGCGCACCGGCTGGAGCTCGATCCAGGATCTGGCCATCGCGCGCACCGACGGGACCGCGCTGAGCAGCGTGCCGCTCCGGTTCAAGGACACGTGGCGCGCCGGCCTCGGCCTGAACTACCGGCTGGACGACCGCCGCATCCTGCGGCTCGGCACGGCGTGGGACGTCTCGCCGGTCCGCGACGAGTTCCGCACGCCGCGGCTGCCGGACGAGGACCGCGCGTGGGCGGCGGCGGGCTTCGAGTGGAAGCTCGGGCAGAAGACCGCCATCGACGTCGGCTACGCGCACCTGTTCCTGGACAAGGCCACCAGCGATCGGCCGAACCAGGAGAGCCCCACGTCGGCGCCCGCGGGCGCGCTCGTCGGCGAGTACTCGGCGAAGGTGGACATCCTGAGCGTGCAGTTCCGCGTGTCGTTCTGAGCCGGTTTCGTCACCGGCCCGGGGCGGCGCCGTGCCACCGGCGCGGCGCCGCCTTCCGCTTCAGAGCGCCGTCGGGTAGGTCTCCGGCACCTCGCCGCGCTCCCACACGCCGGTGCGCTCGAGCGGCTCCACCGCGCGCGTGACGTCGTAGTGCAGCACGGCGTCGAACTGCTGCGGCAGGCGGGCGTGGAAGTAGTGGCTCACGCGCTCGGTCTGGGGCCGGTAGACCACGCCGATCGCGCGCTCGAGCCGCGGCTCCGAGAGCAAGGCGGACACCGCCGCCTCCCCGCGCAGGCGCAGCAGGAAGTTGCCGAGGCCGGTCTGGTGGAACAGCGCCTCGTAGCTGCCGGAGAGGGCCGGGCGGACGTGCTTGCGCTCGGCGGGCGCGTCCCAGTCCGAGGCGGCGGTCACGGTCCCCTCGTAGGTGGTGAACCCGACCGAGACCGCCTGCGGCCCGTAGGCCTCGCGCGCGAGCTGCCCGAGGTTCAGCTCGCCGCTCGCGCTCATCTCGGTGGCGCGCGCGTCGCCCAGGTGCGAGTTGTGGGCCCAGACGACGATGCGCGCCTGGCGACCCGCCCGCGAGAGGTGCCGGTCGAGCGCGGCCAGCGTGTCGGCCATGTGGCGGTCGCGCAGGTTCCACGACTGCGCCCGGCCGGCGAACATGGCCCGGTAGTACCGTTCCGCGTTGGCCACCAGCCGCGCGTTCTGCTCGGCGAAGAAGAAGTCGTCGGGCGCCAGCCGGCCGTCGCGGCGCGCGTATTCGGCGGCCCGCGCCCGCAGCTCGACCAGCTGTGCCACCACCGCCGACTCGCACGAGGGCGTCCAGCCCGAGCCCGCGGCCAGGCCGTAGGCCTGGGCGTCCTCGCCGAAATGGTCGAAGCAGGCGTACCGCCGCTGCGCCCGCCGCGCGGCCTCGGGGTCGGCCACCCGCAGGTAGTCGAGCACCGCGCCGATCGAGGCGTGCAGGCTGTAGAGGTCGAGCCCGTAGAACCCGGCCGCCTCGCGCCGCGCGTCGAGCGCCTCGTTGTACGCGCGCAGCCAGCCCACGAAATCGAGCACGTCGGCATTGCGCCACATCCACTGCGGGAAGCGGCGGAACCCGTCGAGCGCCTCCGCCGCGTCCGCGTCGCCGCCCCGGCCGCGCACGTACCGGTTGACGCGGTAGGCGTCGGGCCAGTCTCCTTCGACCGCGACCGCGTCGAAGCCCTTGTCGCGGATCAGCACCTTCGTGATCGCCGCCCGCACCCGGTAGAACTCGTGCGTGCCGTGGGACGCCTCCCCGAGCAGCACGAAGCGGGCGTCGCCGACGACCTCGAGCAGCGGTTCGAAGTCGTCCGGCGCCCCGGTCAGACGGTGGGCGGCGACGCGCACCACGTCGATCGACGTCCGCGGGTCCAGGGTCGGCATGGCCACCTCCTCACCGGCGCGCGGCCGCGGGCTCAGGCCGCCACCGCCGCCTGATCGAGCAGCGCGCGCACCTCCGCGTCCTCGGTCTGGCTGAAGTCCTCGTACCAGAGCCCCACGCCGCGCAGCTCGGGCGGCCGGAGCACGCACACGCAATCGTCCGCCGTGCCGGCCAGCGCCGCGCAGGTGGCGGGCGCGGCCACGGGCGCCGCCACCACGATCGCGGCCGGTCCGCGCCCGCGCAGCGCGCTCACCGCCGCCTGCATGGTGGCGCCGGTGGCCAGGCCGTCGTCGACCAGGATCACCGTGCGGCCCGCCACGTCCACGGCGGGGCGGTCCCCGCGGTAGAGGCGCTCGCGGCGTTCCCGCTCGCGCGTCTCCGCCACCGTGGCGGCCTCGATCGCGGCGCGCGGGATGCGCAGCGCGCGCACGATCGCCGCGTTGACGACGCGCACGCCGCCGCTGGCGATGGCGCCCATGGCCAGCTCCTCCTGTCCGGGCACGCCGAGCTTGCGCACCACGAACACGTCGAGCGGGGCGCGCAACGCCCGCGCCACCTCGAAGGCGACCGGGACCCCGCCGCGCGGCAGGCCCAGCACCAGCACGTCGGGGCGGCCGGCGTAGGTGGCAAGCTCGCGGGCGAGCCGGCGCCCCGCCTCCGCCCGGTTCGCGAAGCGCCCGATCACCATGAGCCCTCCTGGCCTCCGGCCGCCGCGCCCGCGGCCGTCCTCACGCGGCCCACGCCTCGTAGTCCGGCAGCTGCGTGCGCAGGCGCCGGCGGAAGTCCTCTCCCGCGACCCGCACCGCCGCGGACAGGGCGGCGCACACCGTGGAGGAGGGACCGGTGACGCAGGCCGACAGCGCGCGCGCCGCGGGCTCCCCGGTGCGCGGGTCGAGCACGCGGCTCTGCAGGCGCCCGCCGTCGAGGAACGCCTGGCCGTGCGGCGCGGACGCCGAGAGCGCGGGCCGCGCCGGCCGCAGCCTGAGCGTCCGCGTGGCGCGCCCGGGCAGGCGCCACGCCACCGGCCAGCTCGTCCGTCCCGGCGCGGTGCCGATCACGTGCACGCTGCCCGTGCCTCCGTGCAGCAGGGCGTGCGGCACGCCGTGCCCCTCGAGCACGGCGACCGCGCGGTCGAGCGCGTATTCCTTGCCCACCGCCCCCAGGTCGAGCCGCATGCCGGCGCGCGGCAGGCGGACCGTGCCCTGGAGCGGATCCAGCTCCACCGCGGCCATGGAGACCAGCGCGCGTGCCCGCTCGAGACGGTCCGGGGCGGGTGGCGCCGCGCCGCGGACGTGGATGGACCCCCAGGCGTCCATCAGCGGCCCCACCGTGACGTCGAACGCGCCGCCGGTGAGCCGGAACAGCCCGGCGCAGAGCTGCAGCAGGGCCAGAACCCGCGCGTCCACCCGCACCGGATCGCCGCCGGCATGCGCGTTGACCTTGGCCACGTCGCTGGTGGACCGGTAGCGGCTGAGGCGTCCCTCCACGCCCTCGATCTCGCGCAGGGCCTCGAGGCCGGCGGCGCGCAGGCGTGCGGGGTCGTCGCCCTCGAGCAGGAGCTCGAAGCGGGTCGCCATCGCCGGCAGCGCGAGGGCGATCACGCCAGGTCCTCCGGTCTTCACGCGTTCCCGTCCTCCATGCCCGCTCGGGCGGTGGTCCGGGGCATGAGCTGCAAGCGAGGTGCCGCGCGCGAGCCGCCGCCGCGTGCCGGTAGGCCCCGGCTCCCCGCGCACGAATCGCGCGATCGAGCGCCGACGGTCGGCGCCGCGCGCAAAGCGTTCGCGGATTGGCTTCAGGCCCAGGCGGCGGTCGTCGCCGGAGCGCCGCCGGTGTCCTGCTCGCGCTCCCAGACGGCGTACAGCCGCCGATCGCGGTCCGACCAGGCGTATTCGGCGCGTCCTTTGAACGCCTTCTTCAGCTCGTGCACGATGCGGTGCGCCAACTTCTGGGACGTGGTCAGCACCACCAGCTCGCCCGGCCGGCGGTGCATCGCCACCAGGCGCCGCTCGGGCTGCGTGTAGCGCGCCCGCTCCGCCACGTTGCGGATGCGCCGGCGGATCTCCTCTTCGTTCGCGGCGAGGTAGGACCCGCGCACGACGATCCGCCCGAGGAACCCGCCCGTCTGCACCTGGCGGCACGCGGGGCAGACCCCCCAGGCCGCGCGCGCGAGCAGGGCGTGCGTCACGCGGACCGGCGTGCGGCGCCACGTCTTGCGGCGGAACACCCCGCCGCAGGCCTGGCACACGGTGGAATCGGCCGGGGCCGGGCCGCTGCGCTTGGGCGCCGGCGCCTGGTGCGCGCGGCCGCGGCGCACGGCGAGGTCGTGCACCCGCTGCTTGCCGCCCGCGCGCGTTCCCGCTGGCTTCATGGTCTCCTCCCGGGGGACGGAACCCGAGGTCGGGACACCCGGCCTCGCGCGCGACACGGCCTCGCGCACAGGCTGCGCGTCGGCGTGTCCACGCCGAGGAGCGGTGCAACCGTGGTGCCGCCCGGGCGCCTGGATCAACTGTGCGAAGCGCTTGGATCATCCGATCCGTGGGAACCACCCAGGTCGCTCTGGCATCTTGAGAACGCGCCGGACGTGTGGCGGGGCGCAAGGAGGTCTCATGCGGACCGTGAAGCGGGTGGTGGCGCTCGCGATCGTGGCGTTCTTCGCGGGCACCGGCCTGGCCTCGGCGACGCTGCCGATCCAGAAGAAGGCGAAGGAGCTCGGCTACGCGGCGAACACCTGCCTCTTCTGCCACAACGAGAAGCTGCCCAAGAAGGAGGCGGTGACGCACAACGCGCGCGGGCAGTGGCTCCTCGCGGAGAAATCGAAGCGCAAGGCCAAGGAGGTGGACGCGAGCTGGCTCAAGGACTACGTCGAGAAGAAGTAGGCGCCGTGCGCCGCCGGAACTGGCTGAACGTCTTTCTCGGGACGTCGGCCGGCGCGATGGTCGCGTCGATCCTCTACCCGATCGCGCGCTACCTGGTGCCGCCGGAGCTGCCCGAGGCGCCCACCACGCGCGCGCTGGCCGCGCGCGAAGGCGAGCTTCGCCCGAACCAGGGCCGCCTCTTCCGCTTCGGCAGCCGGCCGGGCCTGCTCGTGCGCATGCCCGACGGCAGCTACCGCGCCTATGACGGCACCTGCACGCACCTGAACTGCACGGTGCAGTACCGCTCCGACCTGCGGCAGATCTGGTGCGCGTGCCACAACGGCTACTACGACCTCGCCGGCCGCAACGTGGCCGGCCCGCCGCCGCGCCCGCTCGACGCCTGGGACGTGCACGTCGCCAACGGCGAGGTCGTGGTCACGCGCAAGGCATGACGCCGCTCTCGGCCGCGCGGCCCGAGGCCGCGCCGCGCAAGGCGGGCCTCTTCGCCTGGCTCGACGAGCGCGCAGGGCTGTCCGCGCTCGGCGAGCTGGCGCGCCACAAGAAGGTGCCGCTGCACCGGCACACCGTCTGGTACTACCTGGGCGGGATGGCGCTCTTCCTCTTCTCGATCCAGGTCGGCACCGGCATCCTGCTCCTGCTGTACTACCGCGGCTCGTCCGGCGAGGCGTTCGAGAGCGTGCAGTTCATCATGGCCAAGGTGCCGTTCGGGTGGCTCATCCGCTCGCTGCATTCCTGGTCGGCCAACGTGCTGGTGTTCGTGGTGTTCGCGCACCTGTTCAGCACGTTCTTCCTCAAGAGCTACCGGCGCCCGCGCGAGCTGACCTGGTTCACGGGCATGGCGCTGCTGGGCCTCATGCTCGCCTTCGGGTTCTCGGGCTACCTGCTGCCCTGGAACACCCTGGCCTTCTTCGCCACCCAGGTGGGCACCGAGGTGGCGGGTGCGGTGCCCGTGGTGGGCTCGTTCTTGTTGCGGGTGCTGCGCGGCGGCGAGCAGGTGACCGGCGGTACGTTGACCCGCTTCTACGGCATCCACGTGGCCGTGCTGCCGGCGTTGACCACCGTGGTGCTCGGCCTGCACCTCGCGCTCGTCCAGAAGCACGGGATGAGCGTACCCCCCTCGGTGGAGGAGGAGAGCCGCCGGGAGGGCCGCCCGCTGGACACGCTGCCGTTCGTCCCGAACTTCCTCCTGCGGGACGCGATCGGGTGGTGCGCGGCGCTGGGCGTGCTGGCCGCGCTGGCCGCGCTCTTCCCCTGGGAGCTCGGCGCCAAGGCCGACCCTTTCGCGGCGGCGCCCGCCGGCATACGGCCCGAGTGGTACTTCGGCTTCATGTTCCAGACCCTGAAGATGCTGCCCGGGCACGTGCTGGGGGTCGAGGGCGAGCTGCTGGGCATCGCCGCCTTCTCCCTGGGCGCGCTGGTGTGGCTGGTGGTTCCCCTCCTCGACCGCCGGCCCGGCGCGCGCGCGAGCCGCGCCTTCACCGTGCTCGGCTGGGCGGTGCTCCTCTACATAGCCGTGTTCACCGCGCTCATGTACGTGAAGGGCTGAGATGAACGCCTCGCTGCTCGTGCTGCTGCTGGCCGCGGCCCCCGTGGCGGAGCCGCCGAAGCCCGCGCCCACCCCGCCCTCGAGCTGCCTGCAGTGCCACGCGGAGCTGGGCGGAGAGGCGGCGGAGCCGGTGGCGCACATGGGCGACGACGTCCACGGCCAGAAGGGCCTCTCCTGTCACGATTGCCACGGCGGCAACCCGGCCGCGGGCCACGACGGGGACCTCGACGCCGCGCACGACGCGGCCAAGGGCTGGCGGGAGCGTCCCACCCGCCTGCAGATCCCGCAGTTCTGCGCGCGGTGCCACGCGGACGCGGACTACATGAAGCGGTTCAACCCGCACACGCGCATCGACCAGCTCAGCGAATACCGCACGTCCGTGCACGGGAAGCGCAACGCGGCCGGCGACGCCAGGACCGCGGTCTGCGTGGACTGCCACGGCGTGCACGGGATCCGCGCCGTGTCCGACGCGCGGTCCTCCGTGCACCCGGCCCGGCTGGCGGACACCTGCGCGCGCTGCCACACGGACGCGAAGCTGATGGGCGCATACGGGCTGGCCACGGTGCAGTACGCCGCGTACAAGACCAGCGTGCACGCGGACGCCCTCTACGAGAAAGGCGACCTCGGCGCCCCGACCTGCAACGACTGCCACGGCAGCCACGGCGCGGTGCCGCCCGGCGTCGGCTCGGTGGCCAACGTGTGCGGGAGCTGCCACGGCCGCGAGGCCACCCTGTTCCGGGAGACGGAGGAGAAGAAGGGCCTCGACCTGGACGTGTGCATCCAGTGCATGGTCTGCCACGACAACCACGCGGTGAAGGCGCCCACGCCGGACATGCTCGGGGTGGGCCCGCAGTCCACCTGCACCGGCTGCCACCCGCCGGAGGTGCCGCAATACGCGGCCGCCGAGCGCATGGGCGCGGGACTGCAGCGGCTGCGCGCGGGGCTCGACGAGGCGAGGGGCGTGCTGGCGCGCGCCGAGCGCGCGGGCATGGAGGTCGGCGAGGACCAGTTCGCGCTGCAGAAGGCCCAGGACCAGGTGGTGGAGGCGCGCGTGCTCGTGCACAGCTTCGACGAGGAGCGTTTCCAGGCCGCGGTGGGCGAGGGGCTGGCCGTGGTCGAGGGGGGGAGGGCCGCCGGCCGCCGCGCCTTCCGCGAGCTGCGCGAGCGGCGGATCGGCCTCGGGGTGTCGCTGATCGTGATCGTGGCCGTGATCGCGGGCCTCGCGCTGAAGGTCCGCGAGATCGAGGGCCCCCGCTAGGCCGCGGGCCCCGCTTGACACGGCCGCGGCCGCATGGTAATTAAACAAACGTTTGATTGAACCGAATGGACGGTCGATGGGCCGGGGGCGGCGGCCGGGCCCCCGCCCGGGCACGTCGCCCGCCGCCACCACCCGCGAGGACCTGCTGCGCGCGGGGGCGGAGGCCTTCGCGGAGCGCGGCTTCGACGGCGCCACCGCGGAGCGGATCGCGCAGCGCGCGGGCGCGACCAAGGCCATGATCAACTACCACTTCAAGAGCAAGCAGGGCCTCTACGAGGCGATCCTGCTCGCCACCTTCACGGACCTCACCGCGCGGCTCGACGCGGTGCGCGCGGCGGGAGGGACGGCCCCCGACCAGCTCCGGGCGTTCGTGGACGCGTTCGCGGAGGCGGCCACCGCCCGGCCGGCGTTCCCCGCCATGATGGCGCGGGAGGTCCTGTCGGGCGGCCGCCACCTGCCCGCCCACGTGGCGGACCGCCTGTTCGGCGTGGTCGGGGTGGTGCGGGCGGTGGTGGAGCAGGGCGTGCGCGAGGGGACTTTCCGCCGCGTGGACCCGCTGCTCACGCACCTGTCGCTGGTGGGGGGGCTGCTGTTCTTCTTCGCCACCACCCCGTTCCGCGAGAGCGTGGCGCGCGCGCGCCTTGGCCAGGCCCCGCCCGCCGCCGCCGCCTTCGTGGCCCACGTCAAGGAGCTGATGGTGCGCGGGCTGGCTCCCGGCCGCCCCGTCCGCGGAAGGAGATGAGATGACGCGCCTCTTCTGGATGTTCGCCGCGCTCTCGGCCGCGGCCTGCGGGAGGAGCGAGGAGGCGGGCGTGATCGCCGCGTCGGGGCACGTCGAGGCCACCGAGGTGCGCCTGTCGGCGAAGGTGCCGGGGCACGTCGAAGCCATGGCGGTGCAGGAGGGCGACGCGGTCGCCGCCGGGCAGGAGATCGCGCGCATCGACGTGACGGACACGCGCCTGGCCCTGGCCGCCGCCGCCGCGGAGCGCGCGCAGGCCGACGCCGAGCTGCGCCTGCGGCTGGCGGGCTCGCGGCGGGAAGACGTGGCCGAGGCCGAGGCGCAGGTGCAGCGCGCGCGCGCCGACCTGCGCGGGGCGGAGGAGGACCTCGCGCGCATGGAGAAGCTGCTGAAGAGCGGCTCCGGCACGGACAAGGCGCGCGACGACGCCCGCACGCGCCGCGACGTGGCCGCCGCGAACGTGGAGGCGGCGGCGGAGCGGCTCCGCAAGCTGCAGGCGGGCTCGCGCCCCGAGGAGAAGGACGCGGCGCGGGCGCGGGTGGCGTCCGCCGACGCGCGCATCGCCCAGCTCCGGCAGCAGGTCGAGGACGCGGTGGTGAGAAGCCCGGTGGCCGGCGTGGTCACCGAGAAGCTGGCCGAGCGAGGAGAGCTGCTCGCGCGCGGCGCGGGGCTCGCCGTCGTCACGGAGCTGGCGCGGCCGTGGCTGACCGTCTACCTGCCGGAGCCGGAGCTGGGCCGCATCCGCCTGGGCCAGGAGGCGGAGGTCGTCACCGACGACGGGCAGCGCCGGACCGGGCGCGTGACCTTCGTCTCGCCGCAGGCGGAGTTCACCCCGAAGAACGTGCAGACCGCGGACGAGCGGGCCAAGCTCGTCTACCGCCTCAAGATCTCCCTCGACAACGCCGACGGCGTGTTCAAGCCGGGCATGCCGGCCGAGGCGCGCTTGCGGCCGGGGGCGCCGCAGGAGGCGGCGCGATGACCCGCGCGATGGTCGTGCTGGAGTCCGTCGAGCGCCGCTTCGGGGCGGTCACCGCGGTGGGAGGCGTCTCGCTCGAGGTCGCGCGCGGTGAGATGTTCGGTCTGATCGGGCCCGACGGCGCGGGCAAGACCACCACGCTGCGCCTGGTGCTGGGTCTGCTGCCGCCGCACGCGGGGCGGATCGAGACCTGCTCGCTCTCCCCGCGGCGCGAGCGGCGGGCGCTCTCCGGCCGCGTCGGGTACCTGTCGCAGCGGTTCTCGCTCTACGGCGACCTCACCGTGGACGAGAACGTGGCCTTCTTCGCCGAGATCCACGGCGTGCGCGAGTGGCGCGCGAACCGGGACCGGCTGCTCGACCTGGTGCGCCTGACCCCGTTCCGCGGCCGTCCCGCGGAGAAGCTCTCGGGCGGCATGAAGCAGAAGCTGGCCCTGGCCTGCACGCTGGTGCACACGCCCGAGCTGCTGGTGCTCGACGAGCCGACCACGGGCGTGGACCCGGTGTCGCGCCGCGACTTCTGGCGGCTGCTGGCCCGGCTGCAGAAGGACGGCCTCACCATC
>DATBIZ010000696.1:0-14684 GCA_036556645.1 Vicinamibacteria bacterium
CGTGCACGGCACCTCGGCGATCACCGCGGTCACCGCCCAGAACTCGGTCACGGTCACCGACTACGTGGCGCTGGAGCCGCGGATGGTGGTGGCCCAGGTGGAGGCGGTGGCCTCCGACATGACGGTGGCCGCGGCGAAGACGGGCATGCTGGCCAACCGCGCGATCGTGGCCGCGGTGGCGGACGTGCTGCGCCGCCTCGCGCTGCCCCACGTGGTGGTGGACCCGGTGATGGTGGCGAAGGGAGGCGCGCGGCTGCTCGACCCGGACGCCGAGCGCGCCTACGTCGAGCAGCTCTTCGCGCGGGCGGACGTGCTGACGCCGAACCTGCTCGAGGCCGAAGCGCTGCTCGGCCGTGCCGTTCGCACGCGCGAGGCGATGCGGCAGGCGGCGCGGGACCTGCACGCGCTCGGCCCGCGCGTCGTGGTCGTCAAGGGAGGCCACCTCGAAGGCCCCGAGGCGGTGGACGTGTTCTACGACGGCGTGCGCCTCGAGGAGCTGGCCGCGCCGCGGGTCCACACCCGCAACACGCACGGCACCGGCTGCACGTTCTCGGCGGCGATCGCCGCCCGCCTGGCCCTCGGCGCGGAGCGTCTGGAGGCGGTGCGCGGCGCCAAGGAGTACCTGACCGAGGCCATCCGCCGCTCGTACAGCGTCGGCCGCGGCCACGGCCCCGTGGACCACCTGCACCCGCTCACGCCCCGCTGACGCTCACACCACCGTGACGCCGGCGGGTGGGGTCACGGACGAGAACGCCCGCAGCGTCTGGTAGAACCAGAGCCGGTACCCGCAGGGGTCGTCCACGCCGAAGTTGCGGTCGCCCCACCATTGGGTGCGCAACGGCGCGCGCACCTCGACACGTCGGCGGACCTCCTCGTGGTAGGAGTCCACGTCGGGAACCGCGATGTAGAGCTCGATCGGGCGCGGCGCGGGCCGGATCGTCGCCGCGGCCGACGGCTCCTCGGGCCGGGAGAGCATGATCAGCGCGCCCCCGCGCATCACGATGCAGAGGTCGAGCCGGCCGTCGCGGCCGACGACGCCCATCCGGTGCTCGAAGCCGAGCTTCTCGAGGTAGAAGGCGCGGAGCGCCTCGACATCCTCGACCAGGATGTTGGGTACCACGGGTGCCGGCGCCACTACGCTCATCTCTGGTCTCCTTCCTCGCCCCCTGCGCTCCCTCCGCTCCGCCGCCGCGCCGCGCACGGCGCCGTGGCGCTGGTGGCAATGTAGGCCGCGCCGCCGTGACTTTCATCTACTTCCTGGAGTAGAAACGCACGTGCGCTGGCCGGACCTGGCCGTGCTCGAAGAGGCGGGCTTCACCCAATACGAGGCGCGGGCGCTGGTGGCTCTGGCGGTGCACGGCGTGGCCGACGCCGCCACGCTGTGCCGGGAAGGCCGCATCCCGACCTCCAAGATCTACCTGGCGATGGAGAAGCTGGAAGGGCTGGGGATGGCCGAGATCCAGCGCAGCCGCCCGCGGCTCTACTCGGCCCTCCCCGCGGAGCTGGTGGCGAGCCGGCTGACCGAGCTGGCGCGCGCGCGGGCCGAGGATTTCGCGCGCCGAGCCCAGGAGCTGAGGGCGACGCTCGCGGCGCTGCCCGGGCGGCTGCGCGGAGGCCGCACGCTGGTGGACCTGGCGCTGGGCGTGGAGAGCCACGTCAAGCGCCACCTGGCCCGCGTCGCCGCGGCGCGGCGCCGCGTGCTGTCGGACCTGGAGGAGGGAGACCTCGACGCCATCGACCGCGCGGCGGGCGCGGGGTTCGACGTGCTGCGGCGCATCGCCCGCAACGCCGCCGCGCGCAAGCTGGAGCACCGCGTCATCTTCGGGTTCGCCGCGCGCAGCGCCCCCCGCCTGCTCGACTTCCTCCGCGCCCACGCGTCGTCGCTCGGCCACCTGAGCGGGCTCCGGTATTCGGGCGAGCTGGGGCATCCCTTCCATGTCGTGGACGAAGAGACCGTGATCCTCTGCCTGGACCACCCGTTCGTGCCGGAGGGCCGCTTTGCCTCCCTGCTCGTCCACGACCGTGCGCTGGCCGAGTGCCTGGCCACTGGTTTCGAGGGCCTCTGGCGCCGGACGCTCAGCGACCTCGGCGAGATGCGCTTCGATCCCCGCGCGGGCCGGTAGACTGGGGCCACTGGCAATCGCACAAGGAGGCTGCCCGGATGGACTGGTTGACCGACCCGAACGCCTGGCTGGGGCTCCTCACCCTGACCGCGCTCGAGATCGTGCTCGGCATCGACAACGTGATCTTCATCTCCATCCTCGCGGGCAAGCTGGGGCCGGTGGAGGCGGAGCGCGCGCGCAAGCTGGGCCTGCTGCTGGCGATGGTCGCCCGCGTCGCGCTGCTGTTCTCGATCTCGTGGCTGACCCGGCTGACCGCCCCTCTCTTCTCGGTGGCCGGGCAGGAGATCTCCGGCCGCGACCTGGTGCTGATCGCCGGCGGCCTGTTCCTGCTGGCCAAGAGCACCTACGAGATCCACGACAAGCTCGAGGGCGGCCAGGGGCACGCGGTGAAGAAGGTGGCGCCCTCCCTGGCCAGCGTGCTGGTGCAGATCATGCTGCTCGACCTCGTGTTCTCGCTCGACTCCGTGATCACCGCGGTGGGCATGGTGGACGAGCTGTCGGTGATGGTGATCGCGGTGGTGGTGGCCGTCGGCTTCATGCTGGTGTTCTCCGGCGCCATCGCCCGCTTCGTCAACGAGCACCCCACGATCAAGATCCTGGCCCTCTCGTTCCTGATCCTGATCGGCGTGCTGCTGGTGGCCGAAGGCTTCGAGCAGCACATCCCGAAGGGCTACGTCTACTTCGCCATGGCCTTCTCGGTGGGCGTGGAGATGCTGAACATGCGGATGCGCAAGGCCGCGGAGCCGGTGCACCTGCACAGCCGCTACGAAGGACAGGCGTGAGGAGGCCCCGGCGCGCGCCATGGTGCGGCTGACCCGCGAGGCGATCGACCTCGCCCCCCTGACGGCCACCGCCGCGGCGGACGGGGCCCTGTGCCTCTTCGTCGGCGTGGTGCGCAACGAGAACGGCGGCCGGCGCGTCCGCCACCTCGAGTACGAGGCCTACGAGGAGATGGCGCTCCCGCTGATGCAGCAGATCGCGTCCGAGGCGGCGGCGCGCTGGCCGGTCACCGACCTGCGCGTGGTCCATCGCCTGGGGCGGCTGGAGATCGGAGAGCCCAGCGTGGCGGTGGCGGTGGCCTCGCCGCACCGCGCCGAGGCCTTCGCCGCCTGCCGATACGTGATCGACGCGGTCAAGGCCCAGGTCCCCATCTGGAAGAAGGAGTTCTACGAGGACGGCGCGGCCTGGCTGGAGGGCAGTTAGGTCAGCCGTCTAGGGGATCCGCCCGAGCGCGACGTCGGCCGCCATCCGCAGCGCCAGCGCCCCGGAGGCCACGCACAGCGCGACCGCGGCCGCGCGTCCCCAGCGGGGCCGCTCCGCCAGCCGCGCGAGCAGCACGCCGGCGCCGGCGGCGACCGGCACCATCACGAAGTAGTGGTGCTTGCGCAGGAAGTTGAAGAACAGGTCGAGCCCACCGACGAGCACGAGGACCGCGGCCCAGCTCAGCAGCAGCACGCGCGCGCCGGCCGGTGCGCCGCGCGCGCGCAGCAGCCCGACCAGTCCGAGCACCGGCACGAGCACGGTCCCGTACGTGTAGGCCAGCTTGCCGGGCTGCAGCGCGAGTCGGCTCCACAGCTCGCCGCCCTCGCCGCCCGAGGACCCCGCCGCGATGCGGGGCAGGCTCTGCGACAGGAAGGGCCAGGCCCAGTTCACGTAGTAGAGGCCGAACGCGAGCGCGGCCGCGCCCAGGCCCGCGCACACCAGCGCCCGCGCCGGCGCGGGCCGGCGGCGCCACAGGAGCGCGGCCGCCAGGCCGATCACCACCGCGCTGAACAGCAGGGACGCGGTGTAGGAGAGGAAACACAGGGTCAGCAGGAGGGTCGCCGCGAGGAACACGCGCGGGCGCGGCAGCGCCTCGAAGCGCAGCGCAACGAAGCCCAGCGCCAGGCTCGCCGCCCATACCCCGCAGAGCATCATCAGGTGCCCGAGGCCCAGGATCTGGTACGCGGGCACGAGCGTCGCGAACACGACCGCGGCCCACGTCGCGGCGCGGTCCCCCGCCAGCCGGCGCGCCAGGCGCGCGCTCACGACCAGCATCGTGGCCAGGGCCAGGGCGAGCAGCGCCTTCTCGGCCGCGTGGAAGGCCGGGCGGCCGAGCGCGGACAGGGGCGACACCAGCGTGTGGTACAGGCACGGGTGGGGGACGATGATGTTTCCCCACTGCTCCTGCCGGCTCAGGATGCTCCCCGGGAACGGCAGGTAGAACAGCAGGAAGCGGCCGCGCCAGATCTCCTCGGCGATCTGCGAGTGGAAGACGAAGTGGCCGCCGCGATAGAGGGGGTACGCGGCGGCGGTGAGCCAGCCGGCGAACGCCAGCGCGGCCGCGGCGTACACACCCGCCGGCAACGGGCCCTCCTCGCCCGGCCGCAGCCGCCCCGCCGCGGCCAGCACCGCGGCGAGCGCGGCGCCGAGCGCGCAGATCACGACGAAGGTCGAGGCGAAGGGGATCGCGGCCACCGCGCTCGTCCCCAGCGCGGCCGCCTGCCCCACCGCCACCGCGCCCGCGACCCCGAGCGCGGCGGCCGCGCCCAGGCCCGCCGCCGCCACCGCCAGCGCGACGAGCAGCGCGGCGGCCACGACCGACGCCACCACCTTCAACGAGGGAAGCCCGCCGTGACGCGTGACTGCGACACGGTCCACGCGGATCCCGTCGGGCTCCGGCGTGGCGGGGAACGTGAGCTGCAGCCCCGAACGCCAGCCCCACGGTGCCGCGGCGTGGAAGACGCTGGTGGCCCAGCGCGCGTCGAGCGGCGCGTGCAGATCCTGCCCGGCGGCGCGCGCGAGCACGCGCAGGGCGCGGGGCCCGCCGCTGGCCGCGGTCACCTCGATCGTCCACGTCCCGCCGCCCCCGAACTCCCGCAGGTCCACCTCGGCGCCGCGCAGCGGCTGCCGGAAGCTGACGCCGCCCTCGCCGTCCGAGGGCCCGAAGCGGCTGGCCACCGCCGCCTCGCGGCCCGAGCCGAGGTCCACCTCGACGCGTGGCGAGGCGCGATGCGCGGCCACGACCGCGGCGACGGCCAGCACCACCACGCCGGCCGTCGGCCACGCGGCGAGCACGCGCGCGCCGCGCCCGAGGGCCCGCGCGCTCTCCAGGGGCACCCGCGCGGCGAGCCGCACCGCCGCCGGGGAGAGCGAGGCCAGCGCGGCCAGCGCGCCGGCCGCGAGCGCGGCCGGCCAGCACAGCGTGGCCGCCCACGGCCGCGCCACCGCGAGCCCGATCCCGAGAGCGAGCGCCAGCGCCGCCGCCGCGCGCCACGCGGTCGGCACGGAGACGCCGAGCCGCGCGAGGGCCAGGAAGGCGAGCACGGTCGCGAGCACCGCGCCCAGGAGCGGCCGCAGCGGGGGGGCCCGCAGCGCGAGCGGGCCGCCCACGGGTACGAGCCGCGCCGCGTGCACGCGCACGCCGAGCACGCGCGGGTCGGAAGGAGGACGGAACGCCGCCGACTCCAGCGTCGCCACCACGTCGCCGCTCCACCAGCCCGAGCCCGACGCGGCCACCGCGAGCGTCTGCGGACCTGCCGTGAGCGCCGCGCGCTCGACCGCGCCGGCGCCTGCCGACAGCGAGGTGGGCACCGGCTCGTGGCCGCGCGGGCGCCAGGCCGACGCATCCACCTCGAGACGGAACACGCCCCCGCCCGCCGCCGGGAAGCGGATGGTGGCCCGGCCGGCCGTCCAGCGGAAGCCGGGCTCGCGCGGGTGGACGCCTTCGAGCGCCGACGCGGCGACCGGCCCCCCGAGCGGCAGCCGCTGCGGGAGCTGGACGAGGTACGCCGCGGCGACCGCCGCGACCGCGAGCAGCCCCAGACGGGCGGCTGCGCGGGTCACGGCCGGGCGTCCCTCACCGCCGCCGGGGCGGGCGCCTGCCGCAGCCGCGCGCGCATGCGCGCCAGCGAGCGCAGCGTGCGGGGCACGTCCGAGGCGCGCACGGTCGAGCGCCCGGCCAGCCGGGGCAGGTGGCGCACCGGGATCTGCGTGTAGCGCGCGCCCGCCCGGTGGAGCAGCGCGACCAGCTCGGCGTCGATGAAGAAGTCGTCGGACTGGAGCGGCAGCGCGTGCAGCACCTCGCGCCGGAACAGCTTGAAGGAGCAGTTCAGGTCCCGCACGCGCACGCCCAGGGCGAGGCAGGTGATCCGGTTGAACACCGCCGAGGTGCACAGGCGCGCGAACGGGTCCTGCCGGCGCACGCGGTACCCGAGCACCGCGTCGTGGGCGTCCATCAGCGGCACCGCGGCCGCCAGCTCCGCCAGGTCGAACTGGTTGTCGGAGTCCGTGTAGAAGACGAGGTCGCCGCGCGCCGCCCGGAAGCCGGCCCGCAGCGCCGCGCCGTACCCCTGGTTGACCTCGTGGCGCAGCACGCGCAGGCGTGGCCCGAGCCCGCCGCCGAGCGCGGCGAGGCGGGCCGCGGTGCCGTCGCGGCTGCCGTCGTCCACGACCACGACCTCGTAGTCCTCCATCACGGACGCGGCCGCGCGCGCCGCCCCGGTGACGGCGGCCTGCACGTTGTCCTGCTCGTTGTACGCCGGCAGCACGATGGAGAGGGAGGAGGCCATCCGCTGCGTCCCTACCCGCCGATCTGGAACATGTGTCGCTCCTCGGTGGACACGCCCTCGTCGAGGCGGTGGCCGGTGGGCTTGAGCGCCACGGCGCGGCCCAGGATCTCCGCGGCCGCGGCCACGCCGCCGCCGGAGCGCAGCGCGCGCTTGACGTCGAGCTCGTCGTCGCTCAGCAGGCACAGGTGGAACTTGCCGTCCGCGGTGAGCCGCATCCGGTTGCAGGCGCCGCAGTAGGGCTCGCTCACCGGGCTGATGAAGCCGACCACCCCGCGGCCTTCCGCGAACCGGTAGTTGCGCGACTCGTCGGCCGCGTCGCGCGCGGGCAGGGGCGTGAGCGCGCCCAGCGCGGCCTCGATGCGCGCCCGCGTCTCGGCGGTGGGCACGAACTGCGAGAGCGCGAGGTGCGCCGTCTCGCCCGCCCCGAGCGGCATCAGCTCGATGAACCGCACGTGCCAGTCGCGCTCGAGCGCCTGGCGCGCCAGCTCCGCCACGTCCTCGTCGTTGTGGCCGCGCGTGACCACGCAGTTGAGCTTGATCGGGCGCAGCCCCGCCTCCTCGGCGGCGGCGATCCCGGCCAGGATCTCGTCCACCGCGGCGAAGCGCATGATGCGCTTGAGCCGCTCCGGGTGGAGGGTGTCCACGTGCACGTTGACGCGGCGCAGCCCGGCGGCGGCCAGCGGCCGGGCCAGCCGGGGGAGCAGGATGCCGTTGGTGGTCATGGCCAAGTCGGAGACCCCGGGCAACGCGGCGATGCGGCCGACGATCTCGACCAGGTCCGGGCGCAGCGTGGGCTCGCCGCCGGTGATGCGGAACTTCCGGAACCCGACCGAGAGCGCCGCCTTGGCCACGGTCTCGATCTCGGGCGCGGTCAGCAGCTCCGGCGAGGGCACGAAGGTGAGGCCGCGCAAGGGCATGCAGTAGACGCACCGCAGGTTGCAGTGGTCGATCACGGACAGGCGGAGGTAGTCGATCTCGCGGCCGAAGCGATCGCGGGGCACGGGGCTCCTTGCGTGACCCCCAAGTCTACGCGGTTTGACCGCGGCGTCCCACTCGTGGCACGGTCGCCCGATGCGCGTGCGCGTACGACTCTTCGCCTCGCTCCGCGAGGCGGCGGGGGCGCCCGAGGTGGAGCTGGAGCTTCCCCCGGGCGCCTCGACGGAGGCCGCCTGGCGGGCACTGGTCGAGCGCTACCCCGCGCTCGCCGCGCGCCGCGGCAGCCTCTCCGCCGCGGTCAACCGGCGTTACGCGGCCTTCGACGCGGCGCTGGCGGAAGGGGACGAGGTCGTCTTCGTGCCGCCCGTCAGCGGGGGGTGAAGCCGAAGGCCGGCGCTATTCCAGGACCAGCCGGTATCCGGCGCCGCGGACCGTGTGGAGGTAGCGCGGGAAGCGGGGGTTCGGCTCCAGGTAGCGGCGGAGGCGGACGATGAAGTTGTCCACCGCGCGCGTCTCGGTGTCGGCGCTGACGTTCCACACCTTCTCGAGGATCTCGCCCTTGGACACCACGCGGCCCGCGCTCTGGACGAGCAGCTTCAGGAGCATCGCCTCGAGCAGCGTCAGGCGGATCGTCTCGCCGGCGGGGGAAGCCAGCTCGAACGTGCGGAAGTCCACCCGCGCCTCGCCGATGCGGGCGCTTTCGGGGCCCTCGACGTCGCCGCTGCGGGCCCAGTCCCGGCGGCGCAGCAGGCCCTTCACGCGCGCGAGCAGCACCTGCAGGTCGAAGGGCTTGGAGAGGTAATCGTCCGCCCCGGCCTCCAGGCCGGTCACCACGTCCTCGGGCAGCGCCTTCGCCGTCAGCATCAGGAGCGGCGTGAACGCGCCGGCCTGCCGCAGGCGCCGGGCCACCTCGAAGCCGTCCATGCCCGGCAGCATCACGTCCAGGATCACGAGGTCGTACGGCGCGCCGCCGCCCAGCAGGCGGCCGAGCGCCTGCGCGCCGTCGGCCACCATGTCCACGTCGTGGCCCTCCAGCTCGAGGTTGAACTGGATGCCGCGCGCGAGGTGGACCTCGTCCTCCACCAGCAGGAGCCTAGCCATCGGCGGCGAAGGCCTCCGGCGCCTCGCGCTCGTCGATCACGCCCGGCAGCGTCAGCGTGAACGTGGTCCCGCGGTCCGGCCCGGCGCTCTCCGCCTGGATCGTGCCGCGATGGCCCTTCACCACCGAGCGCACGATGAACAGGCCGAGCCCGGTGCCGGTATGGCTGCGCCGGACCTCCGCGCCGATGCGGTAGAAGCGGTTGAACACCAGGCGCAGGTGGTGCCGGCTGATGCCGATGCCGTGGTCCTTCACGCGGAGCAGGGCCTGCCCGTCGCCGGCCTCCGAGAGCTCGACCTCGACCCGGATCGGGTCACGCGAGTACTTGACCGCGTTGTCGAGCAGGTTCAGCAGCGCGGTCTCCAGCGCCGCCGCGTCTCCCCGCACGCGCAGGTGGTCCGGGCCCGCGTAGGAGAAGCACTCGCGCGGGAGCTGGTGGCGGGTGCGCGTGAGCTCGAGGGAGCGCAGGGCCAGCCGGGCCAGGTCCAGCGGCTGCGGGTGCTGCACCGGCCGGTCGGTGTACATGGCCGCGTTGAGCACGTTGTTGATGGTGGCGTGCAGGCGGTCGAGGTCCGCGCGCATGGTGCGGTAGAAGTCCTCGCGCCGGCTCTCGGGCAGGTCGCGCAGCTGCAGCGTGTCCAGGTAGAGCTTCAACGACGCGACCGGCGTCTTCAGCTCGTGCGTCACCGCGCTCACGAAGTTGCTCTGCCGCTCGTTGAGCCGCACCTCGCGCACGAGCAGGAAGACCATCAGGCCGAGGCCGCCCACCAGCAGCAGCGAGAGCACGGTGCCGAGGACGTAGAGGACCAGCCGGCCGGTGTTCTGGCGGGCCGCCTGCAGGCTGTCCGCGCCGAGGATGTGCCAGCTCACGGTCAGGGTCACCGCGATCACGATCAGGGTGACGCCGGTGGTGATGTGGAACCACTTCGGGCGGCGGGCGGCGGAGAGCTGCGACCCCGAGGACACTAGAACAGCTTGTCGGCGTGGCGGAGGAGGCCGCCCAGGTTGCCCCGCCGCCACACGCGCTTCGAGAAGGCGAGCTTCGCCAGGCTGGCCAGCCGCGTCAGCCCGCGGCCGTGCAGCGCGCGCAGCGCCACCGGGGCCAGCGCGCGCAGCTCGCGGTCGTAGGGGAACCACCAGAGCAGCGGCCGCCGCGAGGTGTCGCGCGCCACGTATTTCACGTGCACCATCTCGCGCAGGCCCGCCCGGCCGTGGATGCGGCCGTAGCCGCTCTGCTTCCTCCCGCCCCAGGGCGCGCCCGGCTCGCCGTAGCTGGAGGCGGCGTCGTTGACCGTCACCACGCCGGCGTGCAGCTCGCGCTGGAGCCGCCGCGCGGTGTCGGGGTCGCGAGTCCAGGCGCTGGCGGTGAGGCCGTATTCGCTCTGGTTGGCCAGGCGGATCGCCTCGTCCAGGCCGTCCACCGCCATCACCGGCAGCACCGGCCCGAACGTCTCCTCGCGCATGATGCGCATCGTGTGGTCCACGCCCGCCAGCACGGTGGGCGCGTAGAACCAGCCGCCGCCCGCCGGCGCCTCGCCGCCCGCCAGCACGCGCGCGCCCCGCGCCACCGCGTCCGCGACGTGGTCGGCCACGAGCCGGCGCTGCCGCTCGAGGGTGAGCGGCCCGACGTCCACCGCGCCCGCGGCGGGATCGCCCACGCGCAGCGCGCGCGTGTGCTCGACCACGCGGGCCAGGAACGGCTCGGCCACCGCGCGCTCCACGTAGACGCGCTCCACCGAGGCGCAGGTCTGGCCGGCGTTGAAGAACGCGCCCCACACCACCCCGCGCGCGGCCAGGTCGAGGTCGGCGTCGCGGCAGACCACGGCCGCGTCCTTGCCGCCGAGCTCCAGCACGACCGGCGTCAGGTTGGCGGCGGCCGCCTCCAGGATCTTGCGGCCCGTGGGGACGCTGCCCGTGAACACGATCTTCGCCACGCGCGGGTCGCGCACCAGCGCCGCCGCCACCGTGTCGTCGCAGGCGACCACCCCCAGCACGCCCTCGGGCGCGCCCGCCGCCTCGAACAGCTCCGCGATGCGCAGCGCGGCCAGGGTGGTGGCGGGCGCGGGCTTGAGCACGGCCGTGTTCCCGGCGATCAGCGCGGTGGCCACCGAGGAGAGCGCGATCAGGAACGGATAGTTCCAGGGCGTGACCGCCAGGACCACCCCCAGGGGCTCGTAGACGAGGCGGCCCTCCTTGTGCGCGAGCAGGAGCACGCTCGGTTCCACCGGCTCGTCCCGCAGCAGCTCTTCCGCGTCGCGCTGGAGGTGCTTCAGCAGCTCCGCCGCGGGGAACAGCTCGACGAGGTAGGCCTCGGCCGCCGGCTTGCCCTGCTCGCGCTCGATCAGCGCCGCGATCTCCTCCGCCTCTTCGACCAGGCGGTCCCGGACGCGCCCGAGCACGGCTCCGCGCTCGGCGAACGAGCGGGCGCTCCAGGCGGGGAAGGCGCGCTCGGCGGCCTCGACCGCCGCGGCGGCCTGCGCCGCGTCGAGGAGCGTCACCGCGGCGAAGGCCTGCCCGCTGGCCGGGCTGACGACCTCGCGGCGGCCCGCCACGCCCGCGACCGCGCGCCCGCCCACGCGCGAGTGGCTCAGGGGCACGTCGGCGAGCGCGGCAACGCCGGCCGGCATCATATGCCGCGATTCTACTCCTGCACTCGCGGCGCCCCGGAGACGGCGGGGTCCCGTAGAATGGTTCCATGCACAACGGTTCCGGCGGGGCGGTCCACGACCTGGGCGAGGCGAACGATCGCTTCTACCGCGCGCTCGAATCGCTGGACCTGGCCGCCATGGAGCGGATCTGGCTGCACGACGACGCCGTCCGCTGCATCCATCCGGGGTCCGAGGCCCTCGTCGGCTGGCCCAGCGTGCGCAAGGCCTGGGAGCAGATCTTCGCGAGCACGCGCTGGATGCGCGTGCAGCCCACCGACGTCCGCCTGCAGGTGATCGGCGAGGTCGGCATCGTGGCCTGCGCGGAGAACATCACGGCCACGCAGGACGGCGACGTCGGCGTGGCGGTGGCGCAGGCGACCAACCTGTTCCGCTACACCGGCGACGGCTGGCGCATGATCGTGCACCACGCGTCGCCCGCGCCGGTCACGGTCACGCAGCCGTTCAGCGGCACCGTCCAGTAGCCCCGGCGCGCCTCATTCGTCCGCATCCCCCGGCGGCGGAGGCGCATGCCGGGAGGGGAGCGGCTCGTACAGGGGGACGATCCACGCGGCCGGCGCGAGGTTGCGCGGCTGGACCGCCAGGTCCACGTCCGGGTAGACGAGCGGCTGCGGCTCGCGGCCGTTGAGCGAGGCGAGCGCGTCCGCGCGCACCTCCACGCCGGGCCGGCCGGCGCGGCGCTCTTCGCTGGCGATGTGGTGCGCGAGCTGCAGGATCATGTCGGGGTGGGCGGCCATGCGGCGGGCCTGCAGCCGGGTCAGGTACGTGGACGGCCGGACCGTCCGCGTGCGGCCGCTCGCCGGATCCGTGACCGTGAAGGTCGCGCGCGCCTCCTTGTCCCGGAGCTTCATGTGCCAGGCGAAGCGGTGGCCCTCCTCGGTCCAGCTCACGTTGCCGGGTAGAGCAGGTGCCGCAGCGGCACGAGCGCCTGCACCGCGACCCAGGCCGCCAGGCCGGCCAGCGTGAGCCGGCGCGCGCGGGGCCCGGGCGGCGCCCCGGCCAGGGCCGGACGCCCGGCGGCCGCGAGCGCGCCGCCGCGTATCCAGGAGGCGAGCCGCCGCGGCCAATCGGGGGCGAAGAAGATCGTGGTGGCGGCCATCATCATCCACGGGAAGACCCCGATGCGGAAGAGCACCGCGTTGGTGCCGTGGAACGACAAGGCGGCCGCGAACGCGATCGGGCGGGTCCGGCGCCACATCAGCGCCGGCACGACCAGCAGGTCGAGGAGGAGCCCGCCGTAGGCGAACGTGTACACCATCCACTCCTCGCCGAAGAAGCGGCCGATCAGCGGGAAGTCGGGCCGGCCGGCCAGCCAGCTCCGGATCGGCTCGCCGCGCAGCCAGTCGCCGTTGAGCTTGGCGATGCCCCCGTAGAAGTAGGGGATGCCGACCTGCGCGCGCAGGATCCAGAGCGCCCAGGCCGGCGCGGTGTCCGACCGGAGATGCGGTTGGCGCCACGCGTCGAGCGACGCCGCGCGGTGCACCGGCGCGAACACGAGCAAGAGCGCCACCAGCGAGATCAGGTAGAAGTGGTTCAGATAGCGCACCTGGTCCAGCAGGAACACGTACGTGAACCCGAGGAAGAAGGCGGCCGCACAGAGGCGGTAGCGGAGCCCGGCGGCGATCCCGAGCGCGGCCACGCCCAGCGCGGCGAAATGCAGGTACATCCCGTCGCCGGGCCACGGCCTCACCCACCCGAAGCCGTAATACGTGAAGTGGAAGCCAGGATCGATGTAGTACGTCGCGATCCAGCCGTGGCCGAAGTAGCGGCACACCTCCCAGAACATCACCGCGCCGAAGGCGATCCGGAAGCAGGCGAGGGAGGCGATGTCCACCGGGACGAAGGCGGCCTCGCCCAGCGACCGCCACCGTCCGCGGGCCGCGCGGGCGCGGCCCGAAGCGCGCGCCGTCACCGCGGCCGCGGAGGCGGCGGCGCTCACGGGAAGTCCCTAGCGGCGCACGGCCGGCCGCCGGGCGGAGGCGTCGACGCTGTAGCGGCCGGCGCCGCGGGACGCGACGTAGAGGAAGAGGAAGCAGTAGAGCACGGCCAGCTCGCCCTGGTTGGCGAGCGGGGAAAACCCCTGCGGCGCGTGGACCATGAAGTAGGCCACGGCCATCTCGCCCGAGGCGATGAACGCGGCGATCGAGGTGAGGAGGCCGATGGCGATCAGCGCGCCACCGACCAGCTCGATCACGCCCGCCAGCCCGAACAGCGAGGCGAGAGGCACCTTCTGCCCCCCGATTCCGAGCAGCTTCTGCGCGCCGTGCAGCGCGAACATCACGCCCGCGACCACGCGCAGCAGCGTGTAGATGATCTCGGAGTAGCGCCCCAGGAACCGTTCCATAGGTGTTCTCCTTTGGCAGTGACGGCGGGGGATCTCAGGGGATTATAGGCTGCGGGAGCGGCCACGGCGGGCGCGCCGCCCGCGCCCGCCGTGGGGGGCGACGAGGCCCTGGCCTCAGGCCCGCCGGCGCCGGTAGGCGGCCAGCCCGATCAGACCCAGCCCCGTCAGCACCCCCAGTCCCGGCTCGGCGACCTGCGGCGGCACCTCGTCGTCGTCGTCGTCCGGCGGCGGGACGAAGTCGTCGTCGTCGTCGTGAGGTTTGCCGTCGTCGTCGTCGTCGTGGTGGCCGTCGTGATCACCCTTGCCGTCGTCGTCGTCGTGGTCGCCGTGGTGATCGTTGTCGTGGTCGTCGTCGTGGTCACCCTTGTCGTCGTCGTCGCCGTGGTCACCCCGGTCGTCGTTGTCGCCGTGATCACCCCTGCCGTCGTCGTCGTCGTGATCGCCGGAGTGATCGGACCGGCCGCTGCGCGACATCTGCCGGGCGAGCGCCACCCGCGCGCGGAGCCGGTCGAGGCCGGAACCGTCCAGGACATGCTCGCCCAGGGTGACGGCCAGGGGCGAGTCGCGGAGTGACCCGTCGAGAGCGCGGTCCGCCGCGAGGGCCAGGGCGCCCGCCGGCTCTCCGTCCGCGGCCCAGAGCGCAACCGCGCCCGACGCGGGGAGCGGATCGGACGCCAGGTCCGCACGGGATGGCGCCGCGAGCAGGATCGAGGATCCTGCCACCAGCGCGAACGTGGTCACGTGACGCTTCATGTCTCTACCCTCCGGCGCGGGCGCTCGGGCCCAGCCTATTTTGTGATGGCCGTCACATATGGTTTCAGCAATGGTCATGCCGGGAGGTGGCCGCCTTCTTCCGCGGCGGGGAGTGGGCCGCGGACGGCGACACGGACCCGCGCGCCAGGGGGCTCTTAGTCGCGGCGGCCGCGCGGCTTGTTGCGCGGCGGAGCATCACCCGCGCCCGCCACC
>DATBIZ010000697.1:0-5171 GCA_036556645.1 Vicinamibacteria bacterium
CTGGCGGGCGTAGCCGTAATACGGCATCACCGCGGTGATGCGCGAGGCGCTGGAGCGCTTGAACGCGTCGAGCATCACCAGCAGCTCCATCACGTTCTCGTTGACCGGGGGCCCGGTGGGCTGGACCACGAACACGTCGGCGCCGCGCACGTTGTCCTGGATCTGGAACCAGACCTCGCCGTCGCTGAAGCGCGAAAGGTGCGCCCGCCCCAGCGGCACGCCCAGGAAGCGGGCGATGGCCTCGCCCAGCCCCGGGTGCGCGCTGCCGGTGAAGACCCTCAGCTCTCGACCCATGACCTCCGCCCGGTTCAACGGTGCGCTCGGGACGCGGCCGGCACCGCGCGTGTGGCTGGGGCGGAAGGATTCGAACCTTCGAATACGGGGTCCAAAGCCCCGCGCCTTACCGCTTGGCCACGCCCCAGTGAGCGGCGGCGCTTGTCCCCGCCGCCCGGGCCCTTCAGCTCGCTCGCGACGTCTCGTCCGGCCCCGGGGTGCCGCCCGGGCCGCTCCCGGGCGAGCCGCCTCCCGCGGCCGGCGCGCCTCCGCCGGATCCGCCCGGCGCCCCGCCCGTCCCGTGCGTCGCCACCTGCTGCCGGTACACCGCGAGCACCTTCTCCTCGAGGTACTGGCGCATCTGGTTGTTCAAGGGATGGGCGATGTCCTTGAAGGTGCCGTCCTTGCGCTTCTTGCTCGGCATGGACACGAACAACCCCTTGGGACCGTGGATGATCTTGATGTCCGTCACCACGAAGCACTGGTCAAAGACGATCGATACGAACGCCTTGAGCTTCTCGTCGTCCACCGGGATGACCTTGACGTCCGTGATTTCCATGATGCCCGTTCCTTCCCTGGTCCCACCCGCGTGCCCGCAGCCCCGGTCCCAGGGTCCGCGCCCAGAAGGTCCGGTACCGATCGAGGGTGAGCGCACGGCTGCGGACGGCCCTCACGCCCGCGTCGCGTAGCGCCGAGTGCGCCCGGCGTGCCTGCCGGGCCTCGCGGAAGAGTCCGAAGTACGATGACCCGCTGCCGGAGAGCGACGTCAACAAGGCACCCTCCCGGACCAGAATACCCCGGATACGCTCCACCTGGCTCGCAAGCTCCGGCGCTTCCTCGAGCGCGGCCGCCTCCAGGTCGTTCCTCAGCAGACGGAAAGCGTCGCGTCGCCGCTCCAGGTGGCTCGAAATGAAGCGAAATATCGTAGGCGCGTTCTCCCGGGGAGTCAACGTCGCGTCGCACCGCGCAAAGACTGCGGCGGTCGAGACCGGCCGGCCGGGATCGGCCACCACGACCTCGCCCTCGACCTGTCCGAAGAGCGGGTAGACCTCGTCGCCGCGGCCCAGGCCGAGCGCGGTCCCGCCCAGAAGGAAGAACGGCACGTCGGCGCCGAGGCGGCGGGCGAGCGGATGCAGCCCGTCGCGCCCGAGGCCGAGCCCCCACAGCCGGTCGAGGGCCAGGAGCACGGCGGCCGCGTTGCTGCTGCCGCCGCCCATCCCACCCGCGACCGGGATGCGCTTGGTGATCGCGATGTGCACCCCCTGGCGTACGCCCGCGTGCGCGCGCAGGGCCTCCGCCGCGCGGACGGCCAGGTTGCGCTCGTCGGAGGGCACGCCCGGGTGGTCGCAGGAGGCCGTCACCGCGTTCGGGGCCGGCGCGAGCACCAGGTCGTCGTGCAGCTCGAGCGTCTGGAAGATCGTGCGGAGCTCGTGGTAGCCGTCCTGCCGCGGGCCGAGCACCTCGAGCCCGAGGTTGACCTTGGCGTGCGATCGGATGCGCACGGCGGCGCCCGCCGCGGCGCGGGCAGCGCGGGCCTTCCGCGTCACCGGCCGGACCAGAGCGTGCGCGCCTCCTCCGCGTCCACCTGCCGGTAGCCGGCGCGTGGCGGCTCGTCGAACGCGGCCGGGGAGAGCTCCGCGCCGCGCGCCGCCTCGTCCACGGTCAGCCGCAGGCGGCCGCCGTCGGGCAGCGTCGCGTCGATCCGGCGCGGGAGGTCGGGTCCCCACCGCGCCTCGTAGCGGCGCAGGCGCGGCGACGGCACCCCCAGCAGCAGGTCGATCACCTCGGCCGGCGCGAGCGGCACGCCCAGCAGCGATTCGAGCGCGTCCGGCGTGGCCTCGCCGCTGAAGAACGCGCGCTCGCCGGGGAACACCGCGGTGAGGCGCCCGGCCCGCGTGACCGCGACCAGCCGCGCGCCGCCGGGGCCCGGCACCTCGATGCGCAGGGCGTCCGGGCGCGCGAACGCGATCAGCACCGCCGAGCGCGCGCGGAAGTCGGGGGCCCGCAGCGAGACGCGCAGGCGCCCGCTGTACGAGGAGGTGGCGGCCGCGCGGGCGGCCGCGTCCGGCGGCGGCGGCAGGCCCGCGCTCGCGCAGCCGCCCGCGGCGGCGGCCAGCGCGAGCACGGCGAGCGGCGCGAGGGCGCGGTGTGGGCGGCGGGCGCGCCTACGGACGAACCGCGGGACGTTCATTGAGGGTGGACTGCACCTCGCGGATCTTGCGCTCCACCTGCGCCCGGTCCAGCTCCTCGCCCTCGTCTTCGCCCTCCAGCGCCCGCCGCCAGAGGTCCAGCGCCTCGCGGAGGTGTCCGCGCCGGCGGAGGATGTCTCCGAGGTGGTCCAGCACCACGGCGTTGTCGCCGTCCTTCTCCACCGCGCGGCGGACGTACGTCTCGGCCTCCTCGGCGCGGCCGAGCTTGAAGAGCGCCCAGCCCAGGCTGTCGAGGTACGCGCCGTTCTCGGGATCGAGCGCCACCGCCTGCTCGATCAGCGTCACCGCCTCCTCGACGCGCACGCCCCGGTCCGCGTTCATGTAGCCGAGGTAGTTCAGCACGGCGGCCGAGTCCGGCTGCACGGCCAGCGCCTCCCGGAACACCTCCTCCGCCGCGTCGTGGCGCTTCTGCCGCTCCAGCACCGCGCCGAGCTGGAACAGCGTGCGCAGGTCCTTGGGGTCGCGGCGGCGGGCCTGGGCGAGCGCCGCCTCCGCCTCCCCGAGACGCCGGGCGCGCCGGTAGAAGTCGGCGACCTCGACCAGCACGCCCACGTCGTCGGGAGACTTGCGGCGCAGCTCCTCCACGATCGCGATGGCGGGGGCGAGCTGGCCCTGCTCCCGGAGCACCCCGGCCTCGAGCGCCGCGAGGTCGGTGTCTTCCGGGAACTTCGCGCGCCCCGCGCGGGCCTCGCTGAGCGCCTTGGGCAGGTCCTTGGCCTGGACGAGCGCCTCCACGTGCTGGACGAGCAGCCCGGGCTCCACCTCCCCGCCCACCGCGCGCGCGCGCGCGAAGGCCTCGGCCGACTCCTGGTGCCGGCCGAGCTGGCCGTAGGCCGCCCCGAGGTGCACGAGGAAGATGCGGTCGTTCCGCCCGGCCTGGGTGGCGTCCTCGTTGCGGCGCTCGCGGCCGAGGACGCGCTCGATCTCCGTCACCGCCGCCGCGTAGTCGCGGCGCGCCTCCGCGACGGTGACCTTCAGGAACGCCGCCTCCAGGTCGCTCGCGTCCTGGGCCAGCAGGTCGTCGGCCACGGCGCGGGCGGCGTCGAAATCGCGCAGGTCGCGCAGCGACTCGCCGCGGATCTGCAGCGCGCCGCGGTTGCGCGGGTCGGCGGCGAGCACCACCGCGGTCTCGGCCAGCGCGTCCTTCGGCTTGCGCGTGCGCTGCAGCAGGCGCGCCAGGCTCAGCCGCGCGCGAAGGTTCTTCGGATCGAGGCTCAGCGCCTGGCGGAACGAGGAGACGGCGTCGTCGTGCTTGCCGGCGCGCGCGTAGACCTCGGCCAGCATCTGGTACGTGCGCGCGGAGCCGGGCTCCACCTCCGTCGCCTTGCGCAGGGCCGCGGCCGCGTCCTCGCTCTTGCCCTGGGCGAGCTGCTGCGCCCCGAGCTGGAGGTAGGCCTCCACGTTGTCCGGGTCGAGCGCGACGTACTTCTCCCAGACCTTCACCGCCTCGTCGTGCTGGCCGAGCTGCCCGTAGAGCAGCGCCAGCGTGCGCATGGCCGCCTCGTCGGCCGGGCGCAGCCGCAGCACGTCCAGGTAGGCCTGGGCGGCGCGGCGCAGCGCGTCCGGCGTGCCCTCGGCCTCGGCCTTCACCTGGCTGAGCTGCGCCAGCATCAGGTGGGCCTCGACCGCCTCGCCGTCCACGCGCACCGCCTCGGCCGCTTCCGCGAGCGCCTCGTCGAGCCGCCCGGCCTCGCGCAGCAGCCGCGCGGTCTCCACGCGGATCTGCGCCGACCGCGGATCGCTCTGCTGCGCCTTGCGGTATTCGGCCAGCGCCTCGTCCACCTTGCCGTCCATGCGCGCCTGCTGGCCCAGGCTGAAGTGGTAATACGCGCCGGGGCGGTCCACGGCCGGTGGCGGCGGCGTGGGCGCCGGCGGCGCGGAGGCGAGCGGCAGCAGCAGCCACGAAAAGGGAAGGGACAACAAGGCGGGCTCCGTCCGCGATTCTCACACGCGTGTGCAGGGGAGTCAAAGAACGCCTTACAGCGGAGCCACGCGCGGGTAACGTGGAAGGATGCCGCTCCCGCAACGGGAGGGCCACCGCGGAGGACCCTGCATGCCAGCGAAGCGCACCCGGACCCAGGACGCGATCGCGTTGCTGAAGGCCGACCATGAGAAGGTTCGAGGACTGCTGTCCCAGCTCGAGAAGTCTACGGAACGCTCGGCCGATCGCCGCCGAGCGCTCCTCGCGAAGATCGAGGCCGAGGTCAAGGTGCACACGACCGTGGAGGAGGAGATCTTCTATCCCGCGTACCGCGACGCGGTGCGCAAGAAGGAGGACCGCGAGCTCTACCAGGAGGCGCTCGAGGAGCATCACGTGGTGGACCTCGTGCTGCCGGAGATCAAGGGGACGGATCCCTCGAGCGAGGTGTTCGGGGCCAAGGCGAAGGTCCTGAAGGAGCTGATCGAGCACCACGCCGAGGAGGAGGAGAAGGAGATGTTCAAGCGCGCGCGCCGCGTCATGGACGCCGCGCAGCTCCGCGAGCTCGGCGCGCGCATGGCCCTGCGCAAGAAGCAGCTCCAGCCGCGTGCCTAGCTGTGCTTTCTAGGGAGGTTGTTCATTAGCTGCTGAGTTGTCCATCCGGGGTGTCCCGGTTCAGTCTTGGGTTGCTTAGACACGAGACGGAGCCAGAAGGAGCCCCAGATGGACATCCACAGTAATGCCCGAACCTGCCCCAATAGTCGAGCGAC
>DATBIZ010000698.1:0-2993 GCA_036556645.1 Vicinamibacteria bacterium
TTCGGGTCGGTTCGAGCCGAGCCGGACAGTAACGGAGCCGAACCGAATCCGAACCGGCACCGGTAACCGAGACCGAGACCGAATCCGAACCCGAACCGGGTACCCGTAGCCGAAATCGAGTCCGAAACCGAATCGGTACGAACCGTTACTCCCGAAGACCTTGAGTAGCACCTGGCTCCTCATGGCTGCACCTCCCGCCGCGCGGCCTCGAACACGCGCGCGGCGATCTCCCGGCTCACGCCCTCGCGCAGCGTGCCGCAGGGCACGCGCGCGGTCTCCCCGCCCCGCAGGTAGAGGAGCACGTCCCAGCGCTCGCGGCCCTCGTATTCCTCGGCGGCGGGCGGCGGAGGCAGGCTCGCGCCCGCGCGCGCCGCGCTCCCCACCACGTTCCCGTTCAGGAGCAGCCGCGCGCCCTCGAGGTCCACCTTGGCGGCGGTGCGGCCGGCCCAGTGGAAGGCGGCGCGGTCCTCCTCGAAGAAGACGAGCTCGTCGCCGGAGAGGGGGATCTCCGCCAGCACGCGCCGGCCCAGCGATTCCGCCTCCGAGCGCGCGCGCTCGCGGCTCACCTTCGCCCAGCGCAGCCCCATGGCGAACCGGAACAGCATCCAGAGCAGGGCGGCCAGGCCCAGGGCGGCCAGGACCTGGATCAGCATCCCTGGAACAGCGCGCGTACCTCCGCGAGGCCGAGGCCGTCGAGCGACGGCACGACCGCATGGGCCAGCCCGAGCTTCGCGGCCGGGTAGGTCTGGGCCACGCCGATCACCTTCATCCCGGCCGCGCGCGCGGCGGCGATGCCGGGGATCGTGTCCTCGAACGCGACGCACTCGGCGGGGACGAGCCCGCCCACCCGCGGCGCGATCAGCGCGAAGGCCCGCTGGTAGGGCTCGGGGTGCGGCTTGGTACGCGCCACGTCGTCGGCCCCGACCACCGCCACGAACGCGTCGCGCAGGCCGCCGGCCTCGAGGATGCGCTCGATCTCCTCGCGGCGCGCACCCGAGGCGATCGCCACCGGCACCTCCGCGGCCAGCGCGCGCACCAGCTCGCGGGCGCCCGGGTAGAACGGGACCTCGCCCATCAGCCGCTCGAAGGCCTCGGCCTTGGCCGCGGCCAGCGCGCCGATGCGCTCGTCCGAGACCGCCCGCCGGTGGCGCTCGAGCGCGATCCGGATCGAGCCACGGTCGTCGTAGGCGACGTACTCGCGCAGGTACTCCTCCTCGGTGATCGCGATGCCGTCCCCCAGCAGCGCTTCGCGCAGGGCGCGGAAGTGCAGCGGCTCGCTGTTGACCAGCACCCCGTCGAAGTCGAAGACCACCGCGCGCATCTAGAATGCCTCGATCGCATTATGCCTTCGCGCTTCCTCGACCCGGACGCGGCGCGGCGCCAGGCCGAGCACCGCTACGACTTCAACCGCAAGGCGCTGGCCGGGCGCGTGGTGCTGCTGCCTGGCGGCGCGGGCGGGCTCGGCGCCGCCACCACCGCGCTCCTGCTGCAGGACGGCGCGCTGCCGGTCGTGGCCTACCGGGCCAACCGCGGCCGCGCGCTCGCCTTCCAGCAGAAGCTCCAGGACCTCTACGGCGGCCCGGTCGCGCTCGTGGAGGCCGACGTGGCCACCGACGAGGGCCGCGCGCGCTGCCTCGACGCCGCGTGGGAGGTCAAGGGCGACGTCTACGGGCTCGTGGCCTTCGTGGGCGATCCCGCGCGCGTGAAGCCGGGCGAGCTCGGCTCGGCGGCGCTGCGCGCGAGCTTCACCGCGAACTACGAGGCGCCGGTGCTGCTCGCGCGGGCCTGCGCCGAGCGCATGGCCGCCAAGGGCACGCACGGCGCGATCGTGCTGGTGTCGAGCATGCAGGGCACGCGCCCGTTCGAGGGCAGCCTCGCCTACGCCGGCCCCAAGGCCGCGCTGGTGCACGCCGGCCGCATCCTGGCCAAGGAGTACGGCGGGCCCACGGACATCCGCGTGAACGTGGTCGCGCCGGGCGCCACCACCGCCGGCATGGCCCGCGCCTCGATCGACGCGGGGAAATACGACCCCTACGTCGAGCGCGGCGTGATCCCCCGCTTCGGCCGGCCCGAGGACGTCGCGCGCGTCGTGCGGCTGCTGCTGGAGCCGGACTCCTACGTCACCGGCCAGGTCGTCACCGTGGACGGCGGCCTCACGCTCCGGCGCGACCGGCTGTCCTGAGGCCGCCGCGGCTCAGCGGGCCGCGCTCGGCACGACGAGGGCGGGGCCGCCGTCCGGGAGGCTCTCCACGTCGAGCCGCTGGCGGTGCGCCGCGCGCCAGCGCGCGCGCAGGAGGCCCGCGTGGTGCGACACCCGTTCCGGCGCCGCGCGCGCCGCGCGCTCGTAGGCGGCCGCCGCCTCCGCCCACCGGCCGGCCCGCGCGTGCTCCAGCGCCTCCTCCGCCGACGGCGCGCCCGCGTCGGGGCGCAGCGGCTCCTCGGTGCCGTACGCGAACACCTCGGCGACCGAGAGCGGCGGCCCGTCCTCTTGAAAGAGGATGCGGACCTCGGCGGCCGGCGCCGTCTGCGGAAGGACGACGGCCAGGACTGCTTGCCGACCGGCGCGTGGCGCGCCGTTGACCCACTGCAACCCGTGGCGGGCGGGGCCGGCGGCGGCGGGGCGGCCGTTCACCTCGCAGACCCACGGCACCGCCAGCGGCGACGCCTCGGGCGGGAACGCCATCACCACCGCCGAGAGCCGGCGGGCGGTGGCCAGGCGGACACGGAGGCCGGCGCCGCGCGCGAGGCCGAGGGGAGACGTCCAGGCGGTCGAGACGTCCCGGTCCACCACCGTCGCCGGAAGCGGCACGCCGTCGGCGGTCGAGAGGGCCAACTCCGCCGCCGGCACCGGCCGCGCCTCGTCGTACGGCGGCACGAACCGGCGGAACACCACGAAGTCGCCGGGCAGGTCCTCGCGCCAGCCGCCTCCGAGCGCGCCCAGCAGCGCGCGGAAGCCGCCCGGGCGCGGCATGCCGCGCGAGAGCCGCGACGAG
>DATBIZ010000699.1:0-4769 GCA_036556645.1 Vicinamibacteria bacterium
ATCGCGGACGCGGCCGCGCGCGAGTGGACGGCCGAGGAGATGGCCCGCGCGCGGCGGCAGGTGCTCACCGGCTGGGCGTCCGACCTCGACGACAAGGCCGGGCGCGCGCACCAGCTCGCGTTCTTCGAGGTGGCGGGCGGCCACGCCCACCTGCTGGAGATCCCGGAGCGGCTCGCGCGCGTGAGCCCCGACGACGTGCGCCGCTTCGCCCGGGAGCGGCTCGCCCGCGACCGCGCCACGGTCGGCTCCTTCGTTCCGTCGCCCCCGGACCCCGCCCCCGCGCGTGCCGCGACGCCCGCGGCCGCCCCGCGCCGCCCGGCCATCTCGCCCACGGAGGCTGGCGTGCTTCCGACCGTCGCCGGGGCGGCCGAGCCGGTGGTCGTCCGGCTCGCCAACGGCCTGACCGTCACCCTGGCGCCGGTGTCCGGCACGCTGGTCTCGCTGCGCGGGCGCATCGAGGCGGGCTCCGTGTTCGACGGCGCGACGCCCGGCCTGTCCGCGCTGGCGACCGAGCTGCTGGCGCGGCCCGTTCCGGGCGCGCCGCCCGCGATCGCGCCGCTGGCGTGGACGCTGCACGAGGACCCGGACGCGGCCGTGACGCAGCGGTGGATCGAGCTCTCCGCCTCCTGCCTGCCCGACGACGTGCCGGACCTGCTGCGTGACGTGGCGGCGCGCCTCTCCCGCGCACTGGCCTTCGGCGAGGGGGGCGCGCTCGCACCGGGCGAGTGGCAGACGATCCAGCGCGCCGCCGCCCACCGCGCCCGCACCAACGAGCAGGTGACCGCCACCGCGCTGAGGCAGCTTGCCCTGGCGGAGATGCACGCGGACGGCCCGCTCCGGTCACCCGCCTGGGGGCGGGCGGGGGCGATCGAAGCCGCCGGCGTCGAGACGCTGCGCGCGTTCCTGCGGCGGCACGCCCGCCCGGACGCGGTGCGCCTGGCGCTGGCGGGCGCGATCGCCGTTCCCGCGCTGCGCGCCGAGGTCGAGCGGCGCTTCGGCGCGCTCGCGGCCGGGCCCGGCGCCGCGGTCGCGCTCCCCCCCCTGTCGGCCGCGCGCGGCGGCGGCGCGTGGCGCGAGGTCCGGCTCCCGCGCCCGGGCAAGTCGCAAGACGACGTCCGCGTCGTGCTGCCGGGCGAGCGCGTGCGTCCCTGGGACCCCGCCGCCACCGAGCTGCTGCTCTACCTGCTGGGGGAGACCGGCTACGCGGGCCGGCTCGGCCACGCGCTCGTGGATCCCGGCCTCGTCTATTCCGTGTACGCGACGCGGGAGGAGGCGCCAGGGCTTCCCGGGTTCCTGATGATCCGCACCGCGTCGGCCCCCAGGGACACGCCGGAGGTGCTCCGCCGCGTCCGCGCGCTGGTCGAGGACGCCGCGCGCGGCGCGTTCACCGCCGCCGAGCTGCGCGAGGCGCAGGCCTACGTGCGCGGCAAGCGCGCGCGCTCACGCGAGGGCAGCGCGGCGGCGGCGGCGGACGCGCTCGAGGCCGCGCCCCGACGGGTGGGCCCCGCTCCCGACGCCGTCACCCTCGATCAGCTCAACGACACCGCGCGCCGGCTGTTCCGCGGCGGCGCGCCGGTCGCGCTGGTGGCGGGCCCGCCCGCCGTCTGAGGCCGCGCCGCCGGCCCGCCGCGCAGCGAGCGGATCTCGGCGTGGCGCTTCCAGAGCCCCATCCGGTGCAGCGCGAAGTCGTACTTGACCGGGTCCTCGGGGTCCAGGCGGCGCAGGCGCGCGGTGATGTCCAGCGCCATGCGCCATCCGGGCGAGCGTCGGCGGGTCAGGGCCACCCGCCGCGCGATCGCGAACACGTGCGCGTCGAGCGGGATCACCAGCCGCGCCGGCGGCACCGCGCGCCACACGCCGAGGTCCACGCCCTGGCGCCGGACCATCCATCGCAGGAACAGGTTCAGGCGCTTGCACGGGCTGCCGTCGTCGGGCGAGGGGAAGAAGAACCGCACGCCGGCGCCCGCGGGCAGCGGGCCGCGGCCGTAGAGGCCGCCGTGGTCGAGCGCCAGCGCGCGCGCGCAGAACGAGGCCAGGGCGGGCCCCACGTGCGGGTGCGCCTCCTCCTGGCCCGCGGCGAAGAAGGCTTCGATCGAGCCCGCCCTGTCCAGCATCTGGCGGATGAAGAACAGCAGGCAGGCCACGTCGCGCCCGTCGTTGAAGCGGTGCTTGAAGCCGCCCAGCGCGCGCGCCGCCGCCCGCGGCTCCAGCCGCCGCACCGCCCGCGCGGGGCGCGGCCCCAGCACGGCGAGCACCCTCTCGATGCTGGCCTTGATCTGGCGCACGTTGCCGTAGGCGAGCGACGAGGCCACGAGCCCGACCACCTCGCGGTCGTCGGGCCGCCGCTGCGCGCGTACGAACTGCAGCGGGTCCGGGTCCACGAACCGGTGGTCGTAATGGCGATAGAGGGCGTCCAGGCGCCGGCGCAGCTCGGCCCGCAACATGCCCGATCTTACTCGGGCCGGGTGTTAACATCGCCCGCAGACCCCATGCACAAGGACCGCGAGTTCCACGACGGGCGCGAGGACGGGCTGCAGCCGCTGGAGAGCCTCGACCTCGACCGCGTCACCTCGTTCGCGGGCCTGCTGCGCGCGATGGCGAAGACCGCGTTCAGCGGGCGCGCGCTGGGGGAGGCCTTCGAGGTCACGCTGGAGATGGTGCGCGACCCGGCCTGCAAGGTGGTGCTCACGCTCTCCGGCGCCATGACCATCGCCAAGATGGGCAAGGTCATCGCGAAGATGATCGACGCGGGAATGGTGCACGCGATCGTGTCCACCGGCGCGCTGATGGCGCACGGCCTGTCCGAGGCCATCGGGATGGTGCACTACCGGCACGACCCGCGCATGTCGGACGAGGAGCTGTTCGCCAAGGGCTACAACCGCGTCTACGACACGCTGGAGATGGAGGCGAACCTCAACTACGTCGAGGAGTTCACCTCGCGCGCGCTCGACACGCTCGAAGGCCCCCTCTCCAGCCACGCGATCTGCCGGGCGATGGGGCGCGCGCTGGCCGAGGACGCGCGCGGCGCGGGCGTGCTGCGCAGCGCCTACGAGAAGGGCGTGCCGGTGTTCGTGCCCGCGTTCACGGACTCGGAGCTGGGGCTGGACCTCTCCACCTGGGCCATGCGGCGCGCGCAGGAGAAGGGCCGGGATCCGCGCACGCTGTTCGACGTCGTGCCGCCCTTCAACCCGTACCACGATCTGCACGCGTTCGCCCGCTTCGCGCTGGACGCGGAGCGCCTGGGCATCTTCACCATCGGCGGCGGCGTGCCGCGGAACTGGGCCCAGGAGGTGGGGCCCTTCGTGGACATCATGAACCACCGCCTGGGCATCCAGCTGGCGCCGCCGCGCTACCGCTACGCGGTGCGCATCTGCCCCGAGCCCACGCACTGGGGCGGCCTCTCCGGCTGCACGTATTCGGAAGGCGTGTCCTGGGGCAAGTTCGTGCCCCCGGACGAGGGCGGCCGCTTCGCCGAGGTCTACGCCGACGCGACCACGGTCTGGCCGCTGCTGGTCAAGGGCGTGCTCGAGGAGCTTCCCCGCGGCGGCGCCGCTTGACGGCCGCCGCGCGTCGGGGCTAGTCTCGCCGGTCTCGTAACCCTCCACAACGATCGTGGCTCGGCGGCCGGCCGGCCGCACGCACCTCGGAGGTCCGATGGCTCCTCTGCGCGCCGCAATGGCGGCGGTCGTCGTCCTGGGTCTCGCGGACGCCGCGCGGGCGCAGGTGACGATCGACCACAAGCAGGTCGGCTGCATCGTCGCCGGCCAGTACTCGCGTCTGAACGCCTGCTTCACGCCCGCGAGCGAGGTCGTGCGCCCGCGGGTCAACTTCCGCATGAAGGCGCAGCCCGCGGCCTACTACGTCGAGATGAAGTCCGACATGCCCTGCCACCAGGCCTTCCTGCCCCGGCCCAAGAAGGAGCTGATCGGCCAGGAGATCGAGCTCTGGATCGAGGGCATGGACCGCGCCTTCAACCCCGCGCGCACGCCGGAGTACGCGGTGACCATCGTCGGCTCCGAGTCCGAGTGCAAGAAGGACCTGCCGGTCGCGCCCTGGGTGTCGAGCGCGAGCGTGACGGTGTTTCCGGCCATGCCCGCGGGCTTCGTGGCCGCAAGCGCCTTCCCGGCCACGGCCGTGCTCGCGGTGGTGGGCGGCGGCGCCGCCGCCGCCACCGGGATCGCGATCGCGGCCAGCGGCGACGACGAGCCGCCCGTGGCCGGAACGCCGACCAGCACGACCAGCACGACCACCACGACGACGACCACCACCACCACGCTGCCGCCGTCGGTGAGCGTGGACTGCACGATCCGGCCGCGCTCCGGCCCGGCGCCGCTGACCGTCTCCTTCAGCGCGGTGCCGATCGGGTTCACCGGGCCGGTGTCCTTCCGGTGGGACTTCGGCGACGGGACCGGCTCCACCGACCGCGACACCACGCACACGTATACGAGCCCGGGCGTCTTCCGCGCCATCGTCACCGCGACCAGCGGCGCGCAGTCGGCGACCTGCGACCGCAACGTCTCCGTGAGCCGTCCCGACGAGGTCCGGCACGCGCTGGACGTGGCGCTCACGGGCACCGGGACGGGCACGGTGACGAGCAACCCCTCGGGGATCTCGTGCGCGCCCGACTGCGTCGAGGTCTATCCGCGAGGCACGGTGGTGACGCTGACGCCGACGCCGGCCGCGAGCTCGGTCTTCGTGGGCTGGAGCGGCTCCTGCTCCGGGGCCGGCCCCTGCACGCTGACCATGAACGGGGACCACGCGGTGACGGC
>DATBIZ010000700.1:0-2606 GCA_036556645.1 Vicinamibacteria bacterium
GACGTTCGGGGCCGCCTACACCTTCGGGCGGGCCATCGACCGCCACAGCACCGCGACGCCGGGCGGCGTGCAGCAGCCGATCGACGTCCACGCCCCGCTGTCGCAGAACGAAGGCCCGTCCGACTTCGACGTGCGGCACAAGCTCGCGGTGTCGGCGAACTATCGGCTGCCCAGCCCGTCCGGCGGAGCCGCGCGCGCGATCCTCGGCGGCTGGCAGGTCGGCGGGATCCTGATCGCGCAGACCGGGACCCCGTACACGGTCTTCTGCGGGCGCGGCTTCGTGCCCGTGCGCAACGCGGCGGGCGCGATCGTCGGCACCAGCGGCTGCGACTGGAACGCCGACGGTTTCAACAACGACCGGCCGAACGTGCCCGCGTTCGGGGACGCGAAGAGCGGCTCGAACGACGACTTCCTGACCGGGCTCTTCCGGGCCGCGGACTTCCCCGCGCCGGGGCTCGGCCAGGTCGGGACCCTGGGCCGCAACACGTTCCGCGGCCCGAGCTACTTCAACGTGGACGTGGCGCTGATCAAGAGCTTCCGCATCACGGGCACGGACGTGCAGCTCCGGCTCGAGAGCTTCAACCTGTTCAACAACACGAACCTGTTCAACCCGGTCAACGACCTCTCGAACCCGCTGTTCGGCCGTTCCGTGGAGGCGCTGCCCGGGCGGATCGTGCAGATCTCCGGGCGCGTCGCCTTCTAGCGCGGGCCGCCTCATCGTCCCGGAGCGGCCGGTCCGCCGGCCGCTCCGGGGCGCCGCGCGTCCGTGGCAGGATGGGGCGGTGATCGCGACCGTGTGCCTGCTGCCGCGCGCGGGGTGCGCCGAGCCGGTGTCCCCGTGATGCTCGCCGGCGTCGTCCTCGCCCTGGCCGCGGCGGCGGCTCCGCCGGCCGGCGCCGAATGCGCCACCCGGCCGTACGACTGCGCGGTCGCTCACGTGCAGCGCGGCGAGCACGCGGCGGCGCTGCGCCTGCTGGACGCGATCCTCGCGCGCGCCCCCCACGATCTCCGCGCGCTGAACCTGGCCGGGATCGCGCTGACGAGCTCGGGACGTCCCGACGAGGGGGCGGTCCGCTTCCGCCGCGCCCTCGCCGCCGACCCGTCCTTCTACCCGGCGCGGAAGAACCTCGGCCTGTACGAGTTCGCGCGCGGGCGGTTGGCGCAGGCGCGGCGCGAGTTCGAGGCGGTGTTGAAGCACGCGCCCGGGGACGACGTCGCGCACCTGCACCTGGCGGAGCTCCATCACCGGGCCAACGACCTCGCCGCCGCGCTGCCGCACTACGAGAGGAGCGGCGCGCGCGTCGCGCAGAACTCCGAGTGGACGCTTCACCACGCCGAGGCTCTGCTGGCCGCCGCGCGTCAGGACGCCGCGGTGGCGGCGCTCGAGCGCCTGCCCGCCACCGACGCGGGCGCGCAGTTCGAGGCTGGCGTGCTGCTCGGCAAGGCCGGCCGGCGCCTGGAGGCGGCCGCGTTCTTCGGCCGCGCGCGCGCCGGCACGCGGGGCGCTGCCGCCGCCTACAACCATCTCCTGATGCTGGTCGAGGCCGGCGACCACCAGGCGGCCGCGCGGACGGCCGACATGCTGCTCGCTTCGGGCTCTCCTCCGGCGGACCTCCACAACCTCGCCGCCCGCGCCTACCTCGGCGCCCGGCAGGTGCAGAAGGCCTACGACGCGCTGCGCGCGGCGGCGCGGCTCGAGCCCGGCAACGAGGACCACTACCTCGACCTGGCCGCGATCGCGCTCGACCACCACAACTACGACCTCGGCCAGGAGATCGTGGACGTCGGCCTGCGCAACCTGCCTTCGTCCTGGCGGCTGCACCTGCAGCGCGGCGTGCTCCACGCGGTGAAGGTGGAGATGGGTCCTGCGGAGCGCGCATTCGAGGCGGCGCGCACGCTCGCCCCCGACGAGGCCGCGCCGTACGCGGCGCTGTCCATGGCCTGGATGCAGGTGGGGCAGGCCGACCGCGCGGTGCACGTCCTGCGCGAGCGGCTCGCCCGCGGAGCCGATCCGGTCGTGTCCTACACCTTCGCCATGGCCTTGTCCCGCTCCGGCGTGGACCCCCTGGCGCGCGAAGCGGAGGAAGCGGTCGGCGCGCTGCGCGCGGCCCTGGCCGGCCGGCCCGACTTCGCGCCCGCGCGCGCCGAGCTGGGCCGGCTGTTGCTGAGACGCGGAGACCTCGACGCCGCGATCGGCGAGCTCGGGCGCGCGGTTGCCGACGACCCCACGAGCAGCGCCGCGCTCTACAACCTCTCGCAGGCGTACATGAAGAAGGGCGATCGCGATCGCGCCGCTGAGATGGCCCGCCGCGTGAGCCGGCTCAACGCGCAGGAGCGCGGCGACGATCCGGAGGCCGAAGTGCGGCGGGTCGTGTTCCGGCTGATCCGCGAAGGCTCGGCTGGCGCGCCCGCGACAACCGGCCGGTCGGCCGAGCCCGCCGCCGCCGCGGGCACGGCGGAGTCGCACGGGCAGCGCGGGCGCTCGCTCGTGCAGGCCGGCCGCACGGCGCAGGCGGTGGCCGAATACCAGCGTGCGCTCTTCCTCGATCCCGCAGACGTCGAAGCCGCCAACGGCCTCAGCGGCCTCAGCGCGGCGCTGGGCGACC
>DATBIZ010000701.1:0-5867 GCA_036556645.1 Vicinamibacteria bacterium
CAGGAAGAGGACGTCGTGGTGGACGGCGACGGAAAGGTCTCCTGGGTGCTCGAGCGGATGCGCACGGGCCGCAGCGGCAACGAGGTCCTGCTCGACGCGCTGGCGGCGATGAAGGCGGCGGGCATCGACGGCACCGTCTACACGCACCCGATCGGCGATCACGGTCACGGCGCGGGGCCGCTGATCGGCCTGTGGGACCGGCAGCAGCCGGTGCCCGGCCGCGGCGACGTGCTGCTCCTGCCCTCCACCTGGTTCTCGATCGAGCTGCAGGCCACGACGCCGGTGCCGGAGTGGGGCAACCAGCGCCTCCGCTCCGCGCAGGAGGAGGACGCGGTGCTCGACCAGGACGGCAGGATGGCGTGGGTGCTGGAGCGGCAGACCCGCTACCACCTCGTCCGGTGATCGATCTGCGGCGGCCGTCCGTTTTCCCTTGACAGCCCGGGACCCACGGCCGATATTGCGAGCAGGGACGGGCGCCGGTCGTCGGTGGCCTCCCGGGGGGAGACGTGGCCCCCGCCCGGACGTTTCGGCACGACGAGACGACGACGTAGCCGTGAGAGACGTTGCCGTACGACGTGACGTACGTGAGACGTGAGGGCGTTTAGGCGTACGGAGGTGCCGATGGACGATACTCCACCGGACCTGCAAGGGGCTTGACGGCCCTGAGCGACTAGACGTACCTGAGCCGTACGACGTGAACGTGCGACGCGCTTCTTAGCGCGTCAGGGGTGAGAACCCCATAGAACGTGGGCCCGGGGGGATGAATTCCCCCGGGCCTTTTTCTTGGGCTACAGGGTGAGGCGCAGGCCGGCGTGGACGAGGCGGGGGGAGCCGGGGACCATGCCCCGGGCGCGGTCCGCCAGGAACGTGCGGTCGAGGGCGTTCTTCACCGCCACGAACAACGTCGAGCGCAGGCGGGGGACGCGGTAGTTCACCGCGGCGTTCCAGACCGTGTGGGCCGGGATCAGGCCGCGCTGCCCGTCGGCCGACGACGCGATCGTGTTCAGGTCGTCCCCGAACTGGCCGCCGACGTGCACCGCCTCCACCAGCGCCTCGAGGCCCGACGCGTGCGCGAACCCGAGCGTGGCCGTCAGGGTGTGGCGCGGCGCGTACGTCAGCCGATGGCCCGACACGCTCACGGTGGTGAAGCCGGGGACGTTGCTGAAGCGGGTGCCCGCGAAGCGGGCCACCGGCAGCCACGTCCAGGCCACGGCGACGTAGGGGTCGTGCCGTGAGCCGGCGAGCGTGCCGGCGTCGAGACGGCCGGCCACCTCCAGGCCCTGGTGCCGCGTCTGGCCGCCGTTGGTCAGGGCAGCGCCGAGGCCGCCGGCCAGGCTGGCCGCGATGATCTGGTTCTCGTAGTCCATGCGGAACGCGGTGGCCTCGAACCGCACGCCGGCCCGGGGCAGGCTGCGCACGCCCACCTCGTAGTTCCAGCTCAGCTCGGGATCGAGCTCGACGCTGCCGCCCGCGTTGCTGATCACGTCCTCGGTGCGCGGCGGCGCGAACCCGCGGTGCACGCCCGCGAACACGGTGGTGCTCGCGGCCGGCAGGAACGACACGCCGAGCCCGGGCACCCACTGCGTGATCTGCGCGCGGCCGGAGAGCGGCGCGGGACCGAGCCGGTTCGTGCGCTCGTAATGGACGTTCTCCAGGCGCACGCCCGGGGTCACCGTCCAGCGCCCGAGCAGCAGCCGCGCCTGCGCGAACGCCGAGTAGGCCTGGTTCCTCCGCTCGTTGTCCTCCACCAGCCGGCCCGAGCGCGCGCGCGCCGAATCGCCGTTCTCCTGCCGGCGGTCCTGGTCCTCGAAGTGGGCGCGCACGCCCAGGTCGGCCTCCACCGGCCGGCCCAGCGCGCGCATCCCGACGCGCAGGCGCGGCTCCACCCCCCAGTGGGTGTACGCGCGCAGCCGGCCCTCGTTGCCGCACGCCGTGTCGAGGTTGGCCATCCCGCCGCAGAAAGGGTCGCCCGCGTCGTTCGGGCGCTGCGCCGAGTGGCTCGACTGCCGCCACCAGTGGCGCCGGAAGTACGACCCGTAGACCTGGGTGGTGAGGATCGCGTTCGCGCCGGCCGCCCAGGCGTGGCGCGCGGAGGCGCCCGCGCGGTCGCCGTAGAAGAAGTCGTTGTGGAACGGGTTCTGGCGCGGGTCGGCGGCCCACTCGTCGCGACGCAGCCCCGAATACGTCACGTTCGAGTCCTCGCCGTAGTAATTCGCCTTGAGCGTGACCGTGTGCCGCGCGGCGAGGCTGGTGGTGGCCTTGAGCGTGAGGTCGTCGAGGTCGGAGTACGTGCTGGCCCGCGCGCCGTCGCCCTGCTTCTTCATGTAGTCGAGCAGGATGCCGGTGCGCCCCACCGTGTCGCCCAGCGTCAAGTGGCCGTTGCGGTAGTCGCCGCTGCCGCCGGCGAGGAGGACCGAGGCCGACGGCCGCAGCGGCGGCGCCGGCGTCAGGTAGTTCACCACGCCGCCGACCGTGACCGGCCCGTAGGCGACCTGGGCCGCGCCCTTCAGCACCTCGACCGTCTCGAAGCGCTCGACCGGCGGGTGGTAATACGACGCGTTGTCGCCGTAGGGAGCGTAGGTGACGGGCACGCCGTCCTCGAGGAGGAGCACCTTGCTCGAGCGCGTCGGGTTGAGCCCGCGGATGCCGATGTTGGGCCGCAGGCCGAAGCCCTCCTCGTCGCGCACGGCCACGCCCGGGACCTTGCGCAGCGCTTCCGAGAAGTTGAAGACCCGGCTGGCCTCGATCACGTGCCGGTCGAGGACCTGGATCGATCCGGGGATCCGGTGCAGCGCTTCAGGGCTGCCCGCCAGGGACGCGGCCACCACCGTGATCTCTTCGGCGAACGTGCCGGGCTGGAGGCGGAACTCGACCGCCGCGCGCTCGCCGGCACCGACGGTCAGCGCGCGCCGGGCCACGTTGAACCCCGCGCACGCGGCGCTGGCCTGGTACGCACCCGGCGGCAGACCCGCGAGCGTGAACGTCCCCGTCTGGTCCGTCTGCGCCGTCACCTGGAACCCGGCCTGCGGCCCGCGCACGGTCACGACGGCGTGGGGGACCGCCGAGCCGCTGGCGTCGAGCACGCGCCCGGTGAGCGTCCCGTTCGCGTGGGGCGTGGCCGGCGAGGCCGCCTGGAGCACGAAGACCAGCGCAAGCAGCGGTGTCATGGGGCGTGCCCTCCGATGAAAATGAAATCCATTTTCATCTTCGGGCGGAGTCTATGCCCGGCCCCCGTCCCTGTCAAGTGAAATTGAAATTCAATTTCAATTGCAGCCCGGGGCGGGCGCGCGCGGGATGGAGGCGCCTGGAAGCGGGACGGACCCTCGGGCGAGGGTCCGCAACGAGGCGGTGCTGGGGGTCCGGACGGACCCCCAGGAATCTAGTCGAACCCGCGCTTGCGGCGGCGGATGTTGCGGCGGCTGCCCTTGCTCTTGAAGGGCCGGCCGCGGTCGTCGGTCGCGAAGTCGCCCCCTCCGCTCGGCTCGAAGGGCGGCGGCGCTCCGTAGGACGGCGCGCCCCCGAAGGGGCGGCCGGCGCCGAAAGACGGCCGGTAGCCGCCGCCGGCGCCGGGCGGGCGCGGGGGACGGTTCTCGGCTTCGTTGACCCTCAGGGGCCGCCCCTTCAGGTCCTTGCCGTTCATGAGCGCGATCGACTTCTGCGCGGCGTCGTCGTCCTCGAACTCCACGAAGGCGAAGCCCCGGGGCCGGCCCGTCTCACGGTCGGTGGGCACCTTCGCGTCCACCACCTTGCCTGCGGCGCTGAAAGCTTGGATCAACTCCTCGCGGGAGACGTCGAAGCTCAGGTTGCCCACGAACACCTTGTTCGAAATGGCCGGTTCTCCTCTAACGCTGTCCGGGCCGCCCGTTGCTCTTCCATGCGGAAAAGCCGGAGAAATCCCCGGGGCGCGGCAGCCGGGGATCGCGCGACTGTAGCAGAAACGCGTGGCGAGGACCACGCCTCATGCGATTCACCTTAGCACGGCCCTCCGCGGCAGGGGGGCCGGGAACGCTTTTGGCCGGGCGGCCGCTTGACCCGAAGCGGCGGGGTGTGTGAGTGTCGGGCGTCCCCGCTTGCCTTCGGCCACCCACACGCCTCGTCCCGCGCGCCGGCTCGGGCCCGTCCTGGCCGTCCTGGCCGCGGCCGTCGCCACGTTCGCGTCCGCGCTGTGGCCGCGTGCGTCGCCGGCGCGGCTCGAGATCGGCGCCTACGACGGGGGCGTGCTGGACGGGCCGTGGTCGCGCGCCCAGCGCGCCGAGATCGATCCGCCCGCCGCCACCGACGAGGTGATGTCGTTCTACTTCCGGATCGCCCGGTCCGGCAGCCGGGCGGCCCTCCCCCTGCGGTCGGCCGGGCCGGTGCGCGTGTCCTGGCGCGCGCGGGCGGCCGTGCGCAGCAGCCTGGGGCTGTTCGTCGGCGGCCGCAAGGCCGGCGAGGTGCTCGTCGGCACCGGGCCATGGACGCGGTACGAGATCCAGGTGCCGGCGCCGCTCGCCGCCGACGGCCTCGACCTGACGCTGGCGCTGCGGCCGCTGGCGGTGGTCACGGGCGACCACGCCGGAAACCCCGAGGTGCTGGTGGACTTCGTCGAGCTCGCCGCCCCCGAGGGCCTGCGGCCGACGCGGGGCGCGGCGATGGCGCTCGGTCTGCTGCCCGCGGCCGTCTTCGCGTTCGCGCTGCTGGTGGGGACGCGGGCGGTCCCGGCGGCGGCGGCGAGCGCCGCCGCCGCCGGGGGGGCGATCGCGCTGCTCGTCGCGTCGCCGCTCGCGCTGGTCGCGGCGGCCCCGCGGCTCGTCCCGCTCGCGGCCGCCGCCGGCGCCCTCTGCCACGCGCTGCTGGGCCGAACCGCGCTCGCGCCGCGCGACCGCACGCGCCTCGCCTGGCTGGTGGCCGCCGGCACGCTGGCGCACGCCGCGCTGCCCTTCTTCCCGAACCACAACCCGCCGGACCTCGAGACGCACGTGACCCGGACGCTCGACCTGCAGGACGTGCCGCTCGAGCGCGAGGCGCTGATGCGGTACGGCTCCCACCTGCCGACGCGCTCGCAGGTGGCGGCGCCCGGCTCCGACCTGTTCGGCACGCGCACGCTGATCCCGTACACGCCGTTGCCCTACTTCGTCTACCACGCGCTCTACCGCGCCGGCCTCGACCTGCACTGGGCGATGACCGCCTTCAACGCCGCGCTGCTGATGGCGGTCGCGCCCTGGCTGTGGCTGGCGGCGACGCGGCTCTGGAGCCCGCGGGCGGCCTGGCTGGCGGTCGCCCTCTACGCGCTGGACCTGCCGCTCTGGCATCACCTGGGCCGCGCCCACGCGCCGGCGTCGTTCGGGGCGGCGCTGACGCTCTTCGCCCTCGCGTTCCTGGCCCGGTTCGCGGACGAGCTGGGCCGGCCGGCGCGCGCCGCGTCGGCCGCGCTGCTCCTGTGCGCCGCCTCGCTCGGCTACTCGAGCGCGCTGGTGCTGGTCGGGCTGTTCGGGGCGCTCCTCCTGCTCCTGCTCGCCGCCGACGCGCGTGCGCTTCCTCCCGCCGCCCGGCGCGGCGGCGCCCTCGCGCTCCTGGCCGGCGGCGCGCTGGCGCTGCTGCTGTACTACGGCCACTACGTGCCCGCCCTGCTGTCGGGCGCGCGCGCGGTCGAAGCGGTACCGGACCTGTTCCCGGGCGCCCGGTTCGCGATCTTCCACAACGAATCGCGCCAGGCGCTGCGCGTCTGGCGGCTCGGCTTCTGGATCCCCGCGCTGGCCGGCCTGGCGGCCGCGCCGCTGGCGCTGCGGCGCGCCTGGCCGGCCGGCCGGCCGGTGCTGGTGGCCTGGCTCGGCGCGTGGGCGATGGTGATGGTGCTGAAGGAGCCGGCGCTCTTCCCGCGGCTGCTG
>DATBIZ010000702.1:0-9517 GCA_036556645.1 Vicinamibacteria bacterium
CGTTCCTGTCCGAGCTGACGCGGGTGGTCGTGGAACGCATCGCCGGCGCCTACCCGGAGCTGCTCGGTGCGGCGAAGAGCGTGGCCAGCGTGGTGTGCGCGGAAGAGGAGCGCTTCGGCGCCACCCTGAAGCAGGCGCTGAACGTGTTCCAGAAGACGGTCGAGCGCGTGCGCAGGGAAGGCGCCACCGACACCCTCGCCGGCGCCGACGCCTTCCGGCTCTACGACACCTACGGCCTGCCCCTCGACTTCCTCGAGGAGCTGGCCCAGGACCACGGCCTGCGCCTGGACCAGGCCGGCTTCCAGCGCGAGATGGAGGCGCAGCGCGAGCGCGCGCGCAGCGCGAGCAAGATGGGGGCGGTCACCGGCGATCCCGTGTACATGCGCCTGCTCGAGCACGGCAAGACGCGCTTCGCCGGCTACGAGTCGTCCGTGGTCGAGGACGCGCAGGTGCTGGCGGTGCTGAAGAACGGCCAGATGGCGCGCCGGCTCGACCAGGGCGAGGAGGGCGAGATCGTCCTGGACCGCACGCCGTTCTACGCCAACGCGGGCGGCCAGGTCGGCGACCAGGGCGTGATCGCGGGGCCGGGATCGGCGGCCGAGGTCACCGACACCCGGCAGCCGCTGCCGGGGCTGCACGTCCACCAGGTGAAGGTCACCTCGGGCGCCTTCGCGCAGGGGATGACCGTGCGCGCGGAAATCGACGCCGAGCGCCGCGCCGCGATCATGCGCCACCACACCGGCACCCACCTGATGCACGCCGCGCTGCGCGAGACGCTCGGCACGCACGTGAAGCAGGCGGGCAGCCTGGTGGAGCCCGAGCGCCTCCGCTTCGACTTCAGCCACTACCAGCCGGTCAGCCCGCGCGACCTGCGCCAGATCGAGAACCAGGTCAACGCGCAGGTGGTGCGCGACGCGCCCGTGCAGCAGCACCACATGGGGCGGGACGAGGCGCTCTCCTACGGCGCCCTGGCCTTCTTCGGCGACAAGTACGGCGACAAGGTGCGCGTGATCGAGATCCCCGGCTTCTCCAAGGAGTTCTGCGGGGGCACCCACGTGCACGAGACCGGGGAGATCGGGCTGTTCCTGTTCACCCACGAGCAGGGCATCTCGGCCGGCACCCGGCGCGTGGAGGCGGTCACCGGGGAGGCGGCCGTGCGGCGGGCACAGCAGGACCAGGGCATCCTCGAGGAGCTCGAGGAGACGGCCAAGACCGACCGCCGGGGGCTGGTGGACGAATACGCGAAGATGCGCGAGCAGATCAAGGCCCTGCAGCGCGAAAACGAGCGACTCAAGAAGAAGGCGGCGACGGCCTCGGGTGAGGCGGGCAGTTCTGATATCCTTCGCGTCGGCGAGGCCCAGGTGTGGACGCCCCGGTTCGAGGGGCTCGACAGCCGGGCCCACGCGCAGGTCGTGGACGAGTGGCGCAACCGCAACCGGGAGAGGCCGTTCGTGGTGCTCTCGACCGCGGTGGACGACAAGGGCGTGCACGTGATCAGCGCGGTGTCCGAGTCGCTGCAGGACCGGGTGAAGGCGCCCGAGGTCATGAAGCGGCTGGGGCTGCGCGGCGGCGGGCGGCCCGACTTCGCGCAGGGCGGCGGCGTCGCGCCGGGCGACGTGGACGCGCTGCGGCGGAAGGCGGCCGAGCTGGCGCGGCAGATGTTGGAAGGGGCCGGCGTAACGGTGTAGGACGGCGGATCGCGCGAGGGCGCCACGAGCGCCCTGGAAGCGGAGGGCGTCCATGTCGGCTGACGATCGGCGCAAAGGCGACCGGAGAACCGGTCAGGACCGGCGCCAGGCCCCGCGCATCGGGAGCGTGGACCGCCGGCAGAAGGACCGCCGCGGCGCCGAGGCGGTGAGCACCGGCGTGCTGCTCGCCGCGCTGACCCTGGCCGGGAACCCGCCCGCCGAGGCCCAGATCTACACGCGCCGCAACGACCGCGGCGTGATGGAAGCGACCAACGCCCCCGAAGAGAACGACTACCGCCTGGCCTATCCCGGCAAGGGAACGCTGATCCACTCCGCGCAGTGGCGCGCGCGTCCCGGCTACAACGGCGAGTTCGACGTGGACATCGCGGCCGCGGCCGCGCAGCACGGCGTCAGCGTGGACCTGGTGCGCGCCGTGATCCAGGTCGAGTCGGCGTTCGACCACCTCGCGGTCTCGTCCAAGGGCGCGCAGGGCCTGATGCAGCTGATGCCGGACACCGCGCGGCGGATGGGCGTGACGAACGCGTTCGACGCGCGGGAGAACATCTTCGGCGGCGTGCGCTACCTGCGCCTGCTGCTCGACATGTTCCGGGGCGACCTGCGCCTGGCCACCGCCGCCTACAACGCGGGCCCCAATACCGTGGTCCGCTACGGCGGCGTGCCGCCCTACCGCGAGACCCGCGGTTACGTGCAGAAGATCCAGGCCCTGCTCGGCAGCGTTTCCGCCGGCGTGCAGGCCGCGTTCTTCGCCCCCAATCCCCAGGCCCTGGACGGCCTGCCTGCCGTGCATCCGGCGGCCAAGGCGCCCGCAGCGGGCCGAGCCGCGAAGCCCACGGGCAAGAAGCGCCCGGCCGCGCCGAAGGCGCGGGTGTACTACCGGTGGAAGGACGACCAGGGCGTGCTGCACGTCGGCCAGGTCCCGCCGCCGGACGGAACCGCCTTCACGCTGGTCCGCGCGTTCGACTAGGGAACGTGTGAACCCTGCCCCCCGCGCTCCCTTCGACCAGGGGCTCTTCCTCACCCACTTCAACCGGGGCAAGGCGCTCTACGACGAGCGGAAGTTTCCGGACGCGGAGCGCGAGCTGGAAGAGGCGTACCTGCTGCGGCCGCGCGACCAGAACGTGCTCAACCTGCTCGGGCTCGTGTACTTCAAGCAGGACAAGCTCGAGAAGGCCGAGGAGGTCTACCGCAAGCTCGCGGCGGAGAGCCCCGAGGTCTCGACGCTCTACTACAACCTCGGCCTGATCCACTTCAAGCTGAACCGGCTCGAAGAGGCCGAGATGGCCTTCCTGAAGGCGCTGGAGCTGGCGAAGGACAACCACAAGATCAACTTCTACCTGGGGTCGGTCTACGAGCGGCTGCAGCGCTACCCGGACGCGATCTACCAGTATCGGCAGGCGGGCGCGCACCTGATGGTGCGGCGCGTCGAGGACAAGATGGCGGCGACGCCGGGTGCCGCGAGCACGGCCACCACGGTGCCGCCGCCGTCGAAGCGGCCGCGCAAGCCCGACGACACCGCCGAGTTCAAGGTGGACGAGCTCCGGCAGAAGCTGCGCGCGCGCGCGGAGGAGACGCTCGGCGCGTCCAAGCCGGTGCAGCCGGTCGGCGGCAGCGTCCTCGCGGACAAGGCGACCGGCCGCCTCGACTCGGACACCGCGCGCTTCCGCCTGGCCGAATCCACCGCGGCGCCGCGGCGCGGCTCGGAGGTGCTGTCGTTCCCGCTCGCGGCCACGGACCAGACCGTCCCGCCGCGCGAGGGTCCGGCGCGGCCCGCCGACACCTTCCGCTTCCTCGAGAACAACCTGATGGAGATCCAGTTCTCGGGCAAGGTGTTCATCAAGCAGGGCACCGTGTACTCGTACGGCGGGAACCTGACCTTCTGGGTCAAGGACAAGCGGCCGGGCGGCACGCCCCCCCTGGTGATCGTCACCGGCATCGGCAAGGTGATCCTCACGGACAAGGACCGCGAGATCACGTTCATGCACGTCGAGAACGAGGCCATCTTCATCGAGCCGGGCCACCTGCTCGCCTGCGAGGAGACGCTCACGCCGCGCTACGTCCCGATCGGCGCGGAGGGGTCGGGCCTCGAGTTCCTCGCCCTCGAAGGCCGCGGGATGGTGGCGCTCTCGGCCGCCACCAAGCCCCTGGCCCTTCCCGTCACGCCGGACCTGCCGGTGTCGGTGCCGGCGGCCTCGATCATCAGCTGGACCGGGTCGCTGACGCCGGCCCTCATCGAGGACAACCAGCTCCGCGAGGTGATGCTGGCCGGCGAGGGCGGGCCGCCTGCCCTCCTCCGCCTGGAGGGCAAGGGGCGCTTGCTGGTGGAACAGGCCCTGACGTAGGACGCTGGCGTGCGCGTTCGGTTCGGGGAGTTCGCGCTCGACGATCGCACGCGCGAGCTGCGCCGCGACGACCAGCCGGTGCACCTCTCGCCCAAGGCCTTCCAGCTCCTCGAGCTGCTGCTGCGCCGGCGGCCCGCCGCGATTCCCAAGGGCGAGATCATGGCCGAGGTCTGGTCCGGCACGCACGTGACCGAGGCCAGCCTGGCCAGCACGGTCGCGGAGCTGCGCGCGGCCCTGGCCGATCAGAAGACCGCCCCGCGGTTCATCCGCACCGTCCACGGCTTCGGCTACGCGTTCTGCGGCGAGGCGGCCGACGACGCGCCGATGGCGGACGCGCGCGACCAGCTCTCCTTCCGGCTGATCTGGCAGCGGCGCGAGATCCAGTTGCACGAGGGAGAGAACGTGCTCGGACGCGACCGCGACGCGGTGGTCTGGCTCGACTCGTCCACGGTGTCGCGGCGGCACGCGCGCATCGTGATCACCGGCCGCGAGGCCGTGATCGAGGACCTCGGCAGCCGCAACGGGACGTCGGTGGGCGGCCGGAAGGTCGAGGCGCCCACGCCGCTCGCCGACCGCGACGAGCTGAAGCTGGGCTCGGTGGTGATGGCGTTCCGCGTCTTCGAGCCGAGCGAGACGGAGTCAGGAGGCTAGCCGGCGGGATCGGGCAGACCTCCCGACGCGCGCCCGGCGGGGCGTTGGGCGCCGCAAAGTCGGACGGTATACTCGGGCGCCCTCCAGGAGGGGTGGCGCGCATGGATACCGCTCCTTCGGCTCCCTGTCCGTATTGCCGCCAGCCGATATCCAGCGAAGCCTCGCTGTGCCCGCACTGCCGCAGCGGCGTGCTCGTGAACGTCCGGCTCTCGGAGAGCCTGAGCGACGGCCGGGCCCGCTACCGCGTCGGCCGGGCCCTCGCCGCGATCGGGACCGGCGTGCCCCCCTTCACCACGCTGCAGGCGCGTCTGGCCGGCGAGGAAAGGCTCGTCCTCGGCGGGGTCACGCGGGCACTCGCGGACCGGGCGGTCGCGGTGATGGCGGCGGAGCAGGTCCGCGCGACGATCGAGATCGGGGGGGCCGGCGAGGCGCCGGCGCCTTCGCGTTCCTGGCGGCCCGTGGCGGCGGTCGTGGTCGTGGCGCTGGTCGGGGCGGGTGCCTGGCAGCTCACGCGGCGGCGCCCGGCGGCGGATGCCCCGCCAGCCGGGCGTCCCGAGCAGGTGCGCGACCTGAGCCCGACGGAGATCGCCGAGCGCGGGCTGGCCGCCACGGTCGCCCTGCGCTGCGGCGACCGCGTCGGCTCGGGGTTCCTCGTCGAGCGCGAGACCGTCGTCACCAACGCGCACGTCGTCTGCCCGGGAGCGTCCGCGCTGCGCGTGCGGGCCGCGGACGGCCGCGAGACCGACGGGGCCGTCGAGAAGGTCGAGGAGGCGCTCGACCTGGCGGTCGTCCGCGCGCCCGGCCTGGCGGGCCAGCCGCTTCCCCTCGGCGACGCGGGCGGACTCAAGGCCGGGCAGCGCCTGACGATCGTGGGCAGCCCGGTGGGCATGGACTTCACCGTCCACCAGGCCAGCGTCAGCAACGTCGATCGGCGCGAGCTCGGCGTCGCCTTGATCCAGATCGACGGCCAGGTGAACCCGGGCAACAGCGGCGGCCCGCTGATCGACGCCCAGGGCCGGGTCGTGGGCGTGGTCACGCTGAAGCGGCAGGACGCCGACGGCATCGCGCTCGCGGTCCCCATCAACTATCTCCACACCGGGACGACCGCGCCCCTTCCCGGCGTGGCCGGGCCGCGCTCGCCGGAGTTCGCCCGCATGGCGGCGCGGGCGGAAGAGGACAGCCGGCAGCTCGCGGGCGAGCTGGCCGCCGTCGGACAGCGTCCGGGCCTGGTGGCCGCGGGCGTGGTGGGCCCGGTGATCGTGGCGCGCGTGCTCTGGCCCTCGGCCGTGGAGCCCGCCGCGCAGAGCCTCCGCTTCCACCTGTGGAGCGGCTCCGAGCGCATCTGCACGCTGGAGGGAAGCGTGCCCGGCTGGTCGAAGGTGGAAGCGCGCGACGGCGGGTCCGTCCTGCCGGGCCGGGTCAAGACGTGGCTGGAGCGCAACGGCTTCGCCAGCGACATGTACGGCGCCCAGACGAGCCTGGACGTGCAGTCCTGCCCGCCGACGCCGCTCGCCGGCGGCCGCATCGAGCTCGAGCTCGAGGACGCCGACTCGGACGCCAGCCGCGTCGTCCTCTGAGCGCGCGGCGTTCGCCCCCGGGCTCACGCCACCGGCACCGTGAACGCGAAGGTCGCGCCCTGGCCGGGCTCGCTCTCCACCCACATCCGGCCGCCCTGCGCCTCCACGATCGCGCGCGCGATCTTGAGCCCGAGGCCGCAGCCGAGCGACGCGGTCATCTGCGCCTGCCAGAACGGCTCGAACACGTGGAGCAGGTCCTCGGGCCCGAGGCCGGGGCCGCTGTCCGAGACCGCCACCCGCACGCAGTCGCCCTCGCGGGCGGCGGTCACGCGGATGCGTCCGCCCTTGGGCGTGAACTTCGCCGCGTTGGCGATCAGGTTCGCGAGCACCTGGGCGAGGCGCGTGCGGTCGGCGAGCACGGGCGGGAGGTCGTCGGGCAGCGCGCACTCGAGCGTCTGTCCCTTCGCGCGCGACCCCGCGTCCACCTCGGCGGACACCTGCTCGACGACCGCGGCCAGGTCCACCGGGCCCGGCGCGATCTTCAGCGTGCGTCCGGCGTCGATGCGCCCGGCCTCGAGCAGATCGGCGATCAGGCGGTCCATGCGGTGCGCGGCCCGGCGGATGATCTCGAGCATCAGCGTCTTCTGCTGCTCGGGCTGCGTCGCGTCGTCGAGCAGCGAGGCGCCCATGCTGATCGCGTTCAGGGGGGTGCGCAGGTCGTGCGCGACGATGGCCACCACCTCGGCCGGCACCTGCCCCGGCACGAGGCCCGTCAGCGGCATGCAGAGCGCGCGTGATTCGGCCATGGCGTCCTCCCCGCGGACCAGCCGCGCTCGTGCGCGGCTACAAGGAGGGACGGGAGTGGCCGGTCCGCCGTTCCGGTCCCAGGAAAAGCCCAGGAGCCGGCGAGACGGCGGCCAGAATCAGCGCCCTGAACGATTTACGGCCGGAGCGTCAGGCCCAGCTGCGGGCCAGCGGCCCGAGCTGCGGGATCTCCCACTGCTCGTTGTTGTACGCCTTGATCATCAGGAAGATGGTCAGGCCGAGCAGCCCCACGCCGACCGCGAGCTGGATCGGGAAGAGCAGCAGCGCGAAGAACGAGCTGATCTGGCCCAGGATCGTGGCCAGCAGCGAGAGCACGAGGCCGAGCGCGATCGCGGCGCCGTGGAGCAGCAGGCTCTGGAAGGCGTGGAAGCGGAGGAACCGGCTCTGCTTCTCCGCGATCGCGACCACGACCGAGAAGATCAGCCCGATGCAGCACGGCACGTAGCACAGCAGCCCGCCGAGGTTCGGAGCGATGCCCAGGTTGCTCGAGCCGAGCGGCGGCCCACCGGGGCCGGTCGGCGGCGGCAGTGGCGGCACTGAAGCCATAGTCCTCCTTGTGGCCCGGCCGGACCGGGCGCACGTTGAGCCACGAACCTACGACGGTGATCGCAGCGCTAGTATCCGGGCCGGTCGGCGCGATTGTCAAGGCGCGGCGCGGCCGCCGCGAGCAGCGCGAGCGCGGACCGCAGCGCGCCGGGGTCGTCCGAGGAGACGAGCACCACGCGGCCCGCCTGCTCGCCGACCGCGAAGCGCCACTCCCCCGCCGTGTACACCTGGAACGCGCTCTCGGTCTTCGGCGCGGCGTCGCGCGACGCGAACCGCGCGCGCATCGCGTCGGCGAACTCGCGCTGGTCGGACCCGGTGTCCCAGGCCGACGCCCACACCAGCAGCGTGCGGCCGCCGACGTCGTACACGCGGAAGACGTCGCCGCCCCAGCCCGCGGCGGCGGCCTCGGAGCCCGGCCCGAGCAGGGTGCGCGTCAGCAGCTCGCCGAGCACGCCCTCGTTGACGAGCCGGCCCGCGGGCACGTGGCCGGGATCGGGCGCGCGCGGGGTCTCGCCCGAGAAGTACTTCTCCGGGTGCAGCACCTGCTCGGTGGAGACCGGCGGCCGCGCCCAGGCCTGCCGCAGCGCGTCCCAGCCGCCGCGCTCCTGCAGCGCCCGCGCGAAATCGCGGCCCACCAGGTACGGCAGCACGAGCTGGTCCTGCAGCACCTGCGGGACGCCGGGCAGCAGGTTCGCGGGCAGCCCCCACGGCCCCATGTCGCCGATCCCTTCGGGCAGGCCGGGCAGCCGGCGCATCAGGAAGCGCTCCATCACCAGGGTGGCGTCGCCTTCGAGCAGGCTCACGAAGGCCATGCGCCGGTCGTCGAAGTCGCCGATGTGCGCCGGCACCGTGGCGTGCAGGTCCGCGTACTGGTCCTGCAGCGCGTGGCGCAGCTCGTGGGCGAGCACGAGCTGGTTCGCCGGCGTCAGCGTACGCTGGTCGCTGATCGCGTAGAGCCGCTTCTTCCCCGGCCGCTCGTCGTAGAACCCGGCGACGTTGTCCTCGAGCAGCCGCGCGCGCAGGGCGCGCAGGCCCGTGCGCGGCGGCAGCAGGTCGAACGCGACCAAGGTGCGCTCGTCCGCGGCGGCCTTGTCCACGGGGTACTCGGTGTCGAGCACGTCCTTCAGGTAGCCCGACAGCGAGCCTCGGCTCAGGTAGTCGAGCGGCACGTCGCTGCGGAACGGGACGCCGCCGGCGTCCGCCACCTCCTTCTGCAGCTCGGGGCCGGTGAGGTCGCGGAAGCCGCCCAGGGTCGCGAGCAGCGTGTTGATCAGGTCCGAGGCGTCGGCCGGCGCCTGCGGCGCCGCCGGCGGCGCGGCCAGCAGCGCGACCAGCGCGAGGGCGATCACCGCCGCGGCACCATCGGGTCGCCCCACCACGCGGCGGGGACGAGGAGCAGGACGAGCGCGAGGAACAGGCAGAGCAGGTCGTAGGCCAGCGACCCTCGCTCGAAGTCCCAGAGCAGGCTGCGCGCACCGAGCGACAGGGACGCGCCGGGGTCCGCCGGGGGCCGCATCGCCGGCACGGCCTCCGCAGGCCGCAGCGGTCCGGCGGCGGCCTCGCGGCCGCCCCCCAGCTCACCCTCGAGGTTCACGCCTCCACGTCGGCCCAGGCATGGAGGATAGCGACCGCTCCGCGGGCGGTCAAGATGCTGCGACCTCCAGCCCGCCGGGCCCCCCGCGCCGTCCCCACGTGCGGGCCGGGATGCCGAACAGCGACACGATCTCGGCCACGGTCTCGAGGTGCAGCGAAACCTCGGTCGTGGTCACCCGGCCGCCCTTGCCGCCCAGCGCCAGCGGCACGGCGAGCTGGTCGGCCAGGTGCGGGTCCACGGCCCCCTCGCCGCCCAGGAACTTCAACAGCGTGCGCGCCGCCCGGTCGCCGAGCACCTCGGGCCGCACACCCTTCTGGCCGATGAAGCCGAAGGCCG
>DATBIZ010000703.1:0-9670 GCA_036556645.1 Vicinamibacteria bacterium
GCCCGGCGCGCAGGTGGTCGCCGTCAACACCGGGACGTCCGATACCTACGAGGCGACGACCAACTCGGAGGGCTACTACAACATCCAGTTCGTCCGCTCCGGCCGCTACGAGATCTCGGTGAACATGCAGGGCTTCCGGCCGTACAAGGCCACCGGCGTCCAGGTCGCCACCAACCAGGTGGTCCGCACCGACGTCACGCTCGACGTGGGCGCGATGGCGGAGACCCTGACCGTCGAGGCCAAGGCGCAGGTGCTCGACACCGACCGGCCCACGGTGTCCGCCACGATCGACGAGAAGGCGATCGTCGAGCTGCCGCTGCCGGGCCGCAACGTCTGGAACCTGGCCGCCACCACCCCGGGCGTTCTCAGCGGCCTCAACAGCGACATCGGCCTGAGCTTCCGGGGGGCGGGACAGCGCGAGATCCAGAACAACCTGGCCCTCGACGGCATCAACGCCAGCTCCAACCTGCTCGCCGCCACCAGCATGCGCCCGATCGCGGACGCGGTGACCGAGATCCAGGTGCAGACGGGCAGCACCTCCGCGGAGTACGGCGCCTACCTCGGCGTGCACGTGAACGTGGTGACCAAGAGCGGCACCAACCAGCTCCACGGGTCCTTCTTCCACTTCCAGCAGGACGAAGGGCTCGACGCGCGCGGGTACTTCGACAACCCGGCGCTCCCGAAGAACCCGCGGAGCAGCAAGCAGTTCGGCGGCGAGCTGGACGGGCCGATCGTGATCCCGGGCGTCTACAACGGCCGCGACCGGTCGTTCTTCATGGTGGCCTACGAGGGCGTGCGCGGCGAGGCCATCACCAGCCCGTTCGCTTCGGTCCCCACCGAGCGCATGCGCCGGGGCGACTTCTCGGAGATCGCCACGCCCGTCCGGAACCCGTTCACGCGGCAGCCGTTCCCGGGCAACATCATCCCCACCTCGATGCTGTCGCCGACGGCGCTGCAGCTCCTGCAGTACTACCCCGCGCCGAACCGCAGCGGCACGGCGAACAACTACCAGGGCCCCAGCGCCGCCTCCGACAACGTGGACCAGCTCCTGGTCCGGCTCGACCACAACCTCGGCAACAAGGCGCGGCTGAGCCTCCGCTACAACTGGCACGACAGCTTCGCCGCGAACGTGTTCAACTCGGCGCTGCCGGTCACGGCGGTGACCCAGCCCCGCACGAACAAGAACTGGCTGCTCGGGTACACCCACACCCTGAGCCCGACGCTGCACAACGACTTCCGGATCGGGTACCACCGGCTGGACTTCGACACCTTGAACCAGTTCTCGGTGGACGGCCAGACCGACGCCGGCGCCTCGCTGGGGATCCCGGGCTTCGACGGCGACGTGAGGTACAACAACCCGGGCCTGCCGAGCGTCAACGTCAGCAACTTCACCAGCACCGGGTCCGGAGGCACCAACTGGTTCCAGTTCGACACGACGTTCCAGGTGTCGAACGTGCTGGCCTGGACCCGCGGCTCGCACGCGGTCCGGACCGGGTTCGACCTGCGGAGGCTCAGGACGGGACGGCGCGCCGCCAACGACGCGCGCGGCCGCTTCGACTTCACCGGTGACATCACCGGCTACTCCGTGGCCGACTTCATGCTGGGCCTGCCGCGCACGGTCATCCCACCGACGGACCAGATCCAGGGCGACGTCGGCGGCTGGCGGAACGGGATCTTCGTCAACGACGTGTGGCAGGCGAGCCGGAACCTCACCCTGAGCCTCGGGCTGCGCTGGGAGTTCAACACGCCGGTCCAGACCTACGAAGGCCTGGCCTCGATGCTGGCGGAGGACTTCGAGACGATCATCCCCTCCACCTTCCCCTCGCCGGGGTTCGAGTTCCACGAGGGAAACTACACCGACATCGGGCCGCGCCTGGGGGCGACGTACCGGATCGGGACGAAGACGGTGGTGCGCGGCGGCTTCGGGATCTACTACAACCCGAACCAGATGAACACGTTCACGTTCCTCACCAACAACCCGCCGCTGGCGCCGGTGACGACGTACACCTCGGATCCGAACAACCCGACGCTGTCCTTCGCGAACCCGTCCGGCCAGCTCGGCGCCGTGCCGCGCCCCGACATCATCTCGCCCACGCGTGAGCTGCCCAGCGCGCGGAAGACGCAGTGGAACGCCAGCATCCAGCGTGAGGTCTGGACGGGCGGCGTGCTCGAGCTGCAGTACGTCGGTTCGGACACGATCAACCTGGACCGCAGCTTCTTCAACAACACGCCGCAGCCGGGCCCGGGCGCGGTGGATCCGCGGCGGCCGAGCCAGCGCTACCGCAGCCGCCGCATCATCGCGAACGACCTGCGCGCCGACTACGACGCGGTCAGCCTGATGATGCGCCAGCGGATGACGCGCGGCTTCCAGTTCGACGTCCACTACACCTGGTCGCGCACGCGCGACATGGCCACCCACTCGAACGGCGGCGGCGCGACCATGGACAACTACGACGTCTGGAAGGACTACGGCCCGGCCAACTGGGACGTGCCGCACCGCTTCGTGGCGAGCTGGGTGTACGAGCCGCCGTTCTTCCGCAACTCGGACCACAAGCTGCTCCGGTACGTGGTCGGCGGCTGGCAGATCACCGGCATCACCACGCTGCAGAGCGGCGTCCCCGCCAACATCACGTTCGGCGCGGACCGCGCCAACATCGGCATCGCGGGCCTGCAGCGCCCCAACCTCGTCGGCGGCGTCCCCGAGCTGAGCTGCCAGCCCAACACGGCGGGCACCACGCCCGTCGAGCGGCGCTTCCAGATCAACTGCTTCGACGCCTCGGCCTTCGCGCTGCCGGACCCGTTCACCTTCGGCAACGCGCCGCGCAACGTGCTGCGAGGGCCGAACTTCAAGCAGACCGACCTCGCGTTCATGAAGAACATCCCGGTGGGCGGGGACGCGCGCGTGCAGCTGCGCGCCGAGATCTACAACGTCTTCAACCGCGCGAACTTCGCGAACCCGAACTCCTCGTTCGGGGCGGCGGCGTTCGGACGGATCACCGCCCTGGCCACCGGCGCGACGATGCGGCGTATCCAGCTCGGGGCGAAGGTCCTCTTCTGACCCCCGTCCCGGTCAGCCCTCGGCCCGCGCCGGGCAGAAGCAGCTCGCCGCGGGCGGGGGCTGGACCGGGAAGTCGTCGCGCGGGAAGTGCTCGATCGCGGGCACGAGGTCGCTGCAGAACTCCATCTGCGACGTGCCGTACATCGCCGTCGAGCTGAACACGTTCAACCCCGCGTCGCTGATCAGCGCGTAGTAGAGGACGTTCGCCGGCGTGGCCGCCGGCCCGCAGGGCGGCGTGGAGCCCGGCGGCAGCAGGCCGAGGAACACGTCGCCGTAGCGCGTGAGCGGCACGGTTCCGAAGTCGCAGGGGGTGCCGCGGCTGTCGAGCTGCGTGGCGTAGCGGAGCTCGGCGCCGCTGATCGGGGTGTCACCGCTCGCGGCCGTGGCCACGAAGAGCATCCAGCCGTCGAAGGGCACCATGGCCACCTGCGGCGTCTCCAGCGGGAGCGGGCCGTCGTTGAAGCAGTAGTGGAGCCAGTTCAGGGCGTCGAACAGCACGTACAGGATCGGCGCCAGGCCGCTGTCGCCCACCACGCCGTGCTTCTCGTTCGGGGTGATCAGGATGCGCTTGATGAAGCGCGGGTTGGTCCCCGCCGAGGCCATCTTGTCGTAGGTCGCGTTGATCGCCGGCAGCACGAAGTACTGGTCGTGCGAGCCGATGATGGTGAGCAGCGGCGCGTGCTGCGACGGCGCGTAGCGGCCGGGGTCGAAGTAGTCCAGGAACGTGTTCATGGTCGGGTCGAGGCACACGTCGGTGATCGCGTTCAGCGCGTCGGTCCCGCTCGGGATCCCGTCGCGCGTGTAGTAGTAGAGCCCGTGGTAGAGCCACGCGCCCGCGTAGGTGACGGTGTGGCCCCACTCCCCCGCCACCGCCAGCGCGACCGCGGCCTTCACGCGGTCGTCCACCCCGTTGATGTAGTAGGTGAACTGACCGCCCATGGACGCGCCCATCACCCCGAGGCGGTCCGGATCCACGCGGTACGGGTTCCCCGGGACCTGCGCCAGCGCCTGCAGGGCGGTCAGGGCGCGCATGCCGGCGTAGGCGTAGTGGAAGAGGAACCCCACCTCCGGCGACGGCACGTTCACCTCCTCCTCGACCGAGATCCAGGCCTGCTCGGTGTCGCGCGGGCCGCCCGTGGAGAGGCCGGCCATCGGGCCGTCGATCGAGAGGACGACGTACCCGAACGCGGCGAGCACGCGGGCCAGGTCGGCGTCGCCGTGGCCGCCGTGGCCGTGACCGACGACGAGCGCCGGATAGGGGCCGCCGGTCGCCGGCGCGGCGAGGTAGCCGTGGATGCGGATCGTCGCCCCGGTGTGCACCGCGTAGGGCGGCTCGCTGTCGCCCCACTTCGCGTTGGTCTCGGAATCGAAGAACACGTCCGCGTAGCCGTCCTGCGGCACCACCTGCAGGTTCAGCGTGGACGTGTCCCGGATCTCGGCCTGCCGCGGGATCCAGAGGTCCAGCGGCGGGCCCTGGGCGAACGCGGCGGCGGCCGGGCACAGCGTGGCGGCGGCCAGCAGCAGGGCGAGCGGGTGCGCGAGCGGTCGCATGTGTCCTCCGTGGGATGGGGGGGTGGGGCGACGCTATCGCGGGCCGCGCGTCAGGTCAACGTGGGTGCGGCCGGCGATCAGGCCAGCGTGAACTGCAGCTCGGAGAGCTTCTCGATCGAGCACGCGACCTGGTCGCCGGGCGCGAGCCAGACCTGCTTCTCCTTCGGGTAGCCCGCGATCACGCCTTCCGGCGTGCCGGTGAAGATCAGGTCGCCCGGGCGCAGGGTGAAGTGGCGCGACACGTAGCTGACCAGGCTGGCGCAGTCGAAGACCATGTCCGCGGTGCTCGACGACTGGCGCACCTGGCCGTTCACCCGGCACTCGAGCTTGAGGCGGTTGGGATCGCCGAGGAGGTCCGCGGTGACCAGGTAGGGGCCGATCGGCGCGGAGCCGTCCAGCGTCTTGCCGAGCATCCACTGGCTGGACACCCGCTGCAGGTCGCGGGCCGTGAAGTCGTTGCCCGTGCAGTAGCCGAAGACGTGGGCGAGCGCGTCCGCCTCGCTCACCTTCCGCGCGGTGCGGCCGATCACGATCACCAGCTCGACCTCGTAGTCGAAGTGTTCGGCGGGCTCCTGCGACACGCGGATGGTCCCGCGGTGCGCGTTGAGCGCGTTGTTGAACTTGTTGAAGAGGATGGGCTGCTTCGGCACCGGCTGGCCGGTCTCCGCCGCGTGCTTGCGGTAGTTGAGCCCCACGCACACGATCTTCTCCGGCCGGGTCACGCAGGGGCCGAACTCGGCCGTGGCCTCGTCCACGTGGAAGCCGGTCTCCTTGCCGGCCCGCTCGATCAGCCGATGCAGCTCGGAGCCGCCGCCGCGCTCGAAGACCTCGTCGATCGTCACCGGCGCGTTCTGGCGGAACACGCGCTCGGCCACGCGCACGTCGAGCAGGCCGCGCTCGGTCTTCACGGCCAGGCCGGTCTCGCCCTGGCGGCGGATCGTGGCCAGGGTCAGCCCGCGCGGGAGGTCGCCCGCGGAAAGCCGGGGAGGCGGCTGCGCGGCGCTCGCCCGGCGCGGCGCGGCGAGGCCGGCCGGCACGGCCAGGCTGGCGGTCTTCAGGAACGTCCGGCGGCTGCGGGTCATCGGCGCTCTCCAGTGTCCGTACGATAGGGGCGCGCGCCGCCGCCGCGCAAGAGGATCCGGAACCGGCGAAGCGCCCCTGCCCTGACGCCGTGATGTCCCGGTCCGCCGGCCGGCGCCTGGACCCGATGATCACGCTCCGCGGCGAGCAGGGCGGCCGGGCGCCGGCGTCGCGAGGAGGTCGAGCGCGCGGGTGGACGCGGCCTGGAAGACGGGCGCGAGGGCCGGGAAGATCGCGTCGCGGCCGCGCCAGAAAGGGAACTGGCCGAGCCGCCCGAGCAGCGCCGCGGTGGCCGGGGGCGGTTGGACCTCCCCCGGGAAGTCCTGCGGCAACGGGCCTCCCTGCCAGAAGCCCGCGGGGTCGGCGGGCAGCGGCTCGGCCGCGGGCGCCGCGGCCTCTGCGGCGGCCGGACCGGCCGCCGGCGCCGCGCCGACCAGTGCGATCAGCTCGTCGCGGTCCAGGCCGCGCAGCCGGAAGACCAGGAACGGGTCGCGGTCGAACTCCTCGCCGAGCAGGTAGTGGACGGCCGCGATGTGCTTGCAGGGGTTCGACACGTCCGGGCACGAGCACGACGTGAGCAGGTCGCCGCGCTCGCGCGGGAACAGCGGCACGCCCGCGGCGCGGAACGCCTCCTCGACGTCGGGGGGCATCTCGCCCGCGAGCAGGGCGGCCGCGAAGCGCGCCTCGCGCGCGAGGGCGGCGGCGACGCGGCCCCACTCGTCGCGGCGCAGCATGCGCATGGCCAGCTCCACCCGGTATGGCTCCCGCCGCGACCCCTGCACGCGCGCCGCCGCCTGGCCCTTCTCGAACGCGATCTCGATGACCTGCCCGCGCCGCGCGTAGGCGCGTCCCCGCGCCAGGCGTCCGCCCAGCTCGAGCGCCTCCAGCGCCCCGATCCAGCGCCGCGCCCACCAGCTCCGGCCGAAGGTCCCGCGGCGCGAGTGGGCGCGGATGCCGCCCTTGACGTCGCGCGGGGTCGAGGGCGGAAACCAGCGGCGCGGGAAATCGTCGCTCACTCGGCCACCGCCTCCGGCCGGAGCGCGAGCACTTCGCGCAGCTCCGCGGTGCTCAGCTCGGTCAGCCAGGCCTCGCCCGCGCCCACCACGCGCTCGGCCAGGCCCTTCTTCGCCTCGAGCATCGCGTCGATCTTCTCCTCGAGCGTGCCCAGGCAGACGAACGCGTGCACCTGCACGCGGCGGGTCTGGCCGATGCGGAAGGCGCGGTCGGTGGCCTGCTGCTCGACGGCCGGGTTCCACCAGCGGTCGTAGTGGAACACGTGGCTGGCGCGCGTGAGGTTGAGGCCGGTCCCCCCCGCCTTCAGCGAGAGCACGAACACCTGCGGCGAGCCCGGCTCCGCGGACTGGAAGCGCTCGATCAGGTGCTCGCGCCGGCCGCGCGGCACCCCGCCGTGCAGGAAGGGCACCTCGCGCCCGAACGTCTCCTGCAGGTGGGCGACGACGAGCGCCCCCATCTCCGCGAACTGGGAGAACACGAGCGCCTTCTCCCCGGCCTGGTGCACCTCCTCGAGCATCTCCGCCAGCCGCGCCAGCTTGCCCGAGCGGCCGCCCAGCGGCGAGTTGTCGGCCAGGAACTGCGCGGGATGGTTGCAGACCTGCTTCAGCTTCGAGAGGGTGGCCAGCACGACGCCCTTGCGCGCGATGCCGTCCACCTTCGCCATCGCCTTCTCCGCGTCGCTCAGCACCGCCTGGTAGAGCGAGGCCTGCTCGCGCGTGAGCGTGCAGAACACCTTCATCTCCATCTTCTCGGGGAGGTCCGCGATCACCGAGCGGTCCGTCTTCAGGCGGCGCAGGATGAAGGGCCCGGTCGCGCGGCGCAGGCGCTCCGCCGCCGCCGCGTCGCGGCCGGCCTGGATGGGGAGGAAGAACGTGCGCTTGAAGTCGGCCTGCGTGCCGAGCAGGCCGGGGTTGAGGAACTCCATCAGGGACCACAGGTCGCCGACGTTGTTCTCCACCGGGGTGCCGGTCAGCGCGATCCGGTGCGCGGCGGGCAGGGACCGCGCGGCGCGCGCCTGCCTGGTCTCCGGGTTCTTCACGTTCTGCGCCTCGTCGAGCACGACCGACGACCACTCGACCTCCGCGAACCGTTCCGCCTCGCGCTGCAGCAGCGCGTAGCTCGTGATCACGAGCGCGTGCTCGTGCACGGCGCGCGCGAAGGCCTCTCCCCTGCCCCGGCCCGCGCCGTGGTGGACGAGCACCGGCAGCTCCGGCGCGAAGCGCTCCGCCTCGCGGCGCCAGTTGCCGATCACCGACATCGGGCACACCACCAGCGCGGGCCTCCAGCCGGCCGCCCCGCGGGCGTGCAGCAGGTGGGCGAGCGCCTGCACGGTCTTGCCGAGGCCCATGTCGTCGGCCAGGCACGCGCCGAGGCCCCACTGCCGCAGGAACGAGAGCCAGGAGAAGCCGCGGCGCTGGTACGGCCGCAGCTCCGCGCGCAGGCCCGCGGGCGGCGGCAGCTCCTCGAAGGCGGCGCGGCCGGACAGGCGCGCCAGCACCTCGCCCGCCCACCCGCTGGCCTCCACCCCTTCGACCGGCAGCGGCAGCGCCTCCGGCTGCCCGCCGAGCGCGAGGCGCAGCACGTCGCGCATGGACACGGGGGCCGGCTTCTTCCGCCACAGCTCCAGCGCCGCGCGGATCTGCTCGGCGCTGACGTGCACCCATTGCCCGCGCACGCGCACCAGCGGCTCCTTCGCCCGCGCCAGCGCCTGCAGCTCCGCCGCGGTGAGCGGCTCCCCCCCGACGGCGACCTGCCACTCGAACTTCACCAGCTCCTCGAGGCCCACGCCGGCGCCGCTCTCCTTCAGCTTCGGGCTGCGCGCCTGGCCGCGCACGCCCAGGCGCAGGCGCGTGCCGCTGCCCGCCCACCACGAAGGCAGCAGCACGCCGAAGCCGGCCTGCTCGAGCGCCGCCGCCGAGTGGGTGAGGAACGCGAGCGCGCCGCGGGTGTCGGTCTCGTACCCGGCCGGCGCCGGGCCGCGCAGGCTCTGCTCGACGGGCGGACACAGGCCCGACGCCTGCCCCAGCGCGGCCAGCAGCGGCTCGCGCACGGAGGCCGCGTCGAGCAGCCGCGCCGCGGCCGGCCCGTTCCAGGCCTTCTCGGCGGGGACGAGCAGGCTCGGATCGCGGCGCGACTGCAGCAGGTAGCGCACGCTCCAGGAGGCCGGGCCGTCCGGCGGCGGCTCCTCCAGGCGGAAGCAGAGCCGGAACGGCGCGGCCGCGGCGATCGCCACCGGCCTCCGCCAGGCGCGGACCGCGCGCGCGAGGTCGGGCAGCTCCGCCGCCGGCCACGCGATCGCGCCGTCCGCGTCGAAGAGCCCGGCCAGCCACGCCTCGTGCGCGCTCTCCGGCGTGCGCGGCGCCGGGCGCGGCGCCGCCGACCGCACGAGGTGGTCCAGCAGCAGGTCCACCACCGCGTCCACGGCCTCGGCTGCGCTCACCACCGGCGGCGCGGCCGCGCGCGCCTCGGTCAGCGCGCGGCAGGCGCCGGGCATGGCGGCGGCGAGGGCGTGGCGGCGGCCGGCGTCGGCCGCGTCGTACACCGGCGTCCAGCGCGCGCGCCACGCGCAGTCCTCCGCGACGACCGCGGGCAGGAAGCGCTCGCGCGCGACCAGCGCCGCCGCGAAGCGCAGCGCGGCGGCCCAGAAGGCGAGGTCCCGCGAGACGGCCAGGCCGGGCGCGAGGACGTCGCGGCCGTGCGCGGCGGCGAGCAGGCCGACCGCCTCTTCCGCGCGCAGCTCGATCGTCTCCACGCGCCAGGGGGTGAGGGCGGCCGGCCGCCCGTCGGCCTCCGGCGCGATCAACGGGCTGCCCGGCAGCGGCGTCCCGTTGGCGCTCGGCAGCCAGGCCGCCCGCGTGCGCGCACGCGCGAGGCCCCGCACCGGCGGGAGGACGGCGCGCAGAGCCTCCTCCAGGCGCGCCGGGCCGGTGGCGAAGGGGCTCGCGGCCGGCCGGGCCTCGCGTCCCC
>DATBIZ010000704.1:0-4391 GCA_036556645.1 Vicinamibacteria bacterium
CCCTTCGCCGTCGCCGCCGCGCTTCGCACGCCGTCGCGCGCTGGTGTGCGATTCCAGGCGTCCGGCGCACCTCGTCTACAATGGCCACGGGGGTGACCAAGGACCATGAGGACCCGCCCGACGCACGCCTTCATCCTTCTCGCCGTCGCGCTCGGCGCGAGCGCGGCCGCCGCCGCGGACGCCAAGCCCAAAAAGCCGCGCCTGGACCTGCGCGCCACGCCCCGCATGGCGTTTTCGCCCGTGAACGTGTTCCTCACCGCCGAGCTCAGCGGCGGCGACGACGTGGAAGAGTACTACTGCCCGGAGCTGGAGTGGGAGTGGGACGACGGCGGCAAGAGCACGCAGGAGTCCGACTGCGCGCCGTTCGAGGCGGGCAAGACCAAGATCGAGCGCCGCTTCACCGCCGACCACGAGTACCGCCGCGCCGGCGTGTTCAACGTGAAGGTGACGATGCGGCGCGCGGGCCGCAACCTGGCCACGGCCAGCGTGCGCGTCACGGTCCGGCCGGGCCTCGGCGACCGCACCCTCGAGCCGAATTAGCGCACGGCGCGGCGCGGGGCGCGCAGGGGGGGGGTCCCGAGCGATCCCCCGGGATGACGGCTAGACCACCAGCAGGAACACGCTCAGCATCGCGGTGTACAGGACGAACATCAGCGCGCAGTAGCCGAGGATGTCGCGGAACTCCAGCCGCGCCACGCCGAGCAGCGGGATGGCCCAGAACGGCTGCACGATGTTGGTGGCCATGTCGCCGTACGCGTAGGCCATGGCCACCTCCGTGACCGGCACGCCGAGCGCGTGGCCCGCGCGCAGCACGTAGAGCGCCTCGATCGCCCACTTCCCGCCGCCGGACGGCACGAAGTAGTCGAGCACCGCGGAATACCAGAACACGATCAGGGGAAAGGTGCGCGGGGTCGCCACCGCCAGGAAGGCCGAGGCGAGCGCGGCGGCCAGCGCGGTGCCCTTCATGATCCCGTAGATCCCGGCGTAGAGCGGGAACTGCAGGATCACGCCGTGCAGCGGGCGCACCGCCTCCTCCGCGGCCGCCAGCACCGACGCGGGCGTCGGGTGCAGCACGAGCCCGAGGCTCAGGAACAGGAGGTTCACGCTGTCGAGGGTCAGGTTGGCGCCGGCCGCCGGCAGCTGCAACGCCATGTAGCCGACGCCGAGCGCGCCCACGATGCGGTGGAGGACCGCGCTGTGCATCAGGCGGTCGGCGGGCGCGGGCGGGTCGGGCCGGACGGGCGGCGCGAACGCGCCGAGCCCCGCGAGCGCGCGCGCGTCCGCGCCCACGGTCTGGTCCGGCGGGGGGTGCAGCCGGATCGCGAAGACGGTGAGCACGAGCGTCACCACCGCGGTCAGGCCCAGGTTGCGCGCGGTGAACACGGTCTCGGTGAGCGGGATCGGCCCGGCGATCAGCCCGTCGCGGATCATGAACGTGCCGGGCGTGGCCAGCAGCAGCGGCACCGAGCCGGACGGGCCCGCGTGCCAGGTGGCGCCCATGCCGAGGTAGGCGACGGCGACCAGCAGCCGGTAGTCGGCCCCGGGGTTGCGCCGCGCCATGAACCGCACGAGCACGGCCGAGGCGATCAGCCCGAGGCCCCAGTTCAGCCAGCAGAGCGCCATCGAGAGCACGGCGGTCCAGGCGATCGCCTGCCGCGGCGTGCGCGGCACCGCCGCCACCGCCTCGAGCACGCGGGTGACCGGCGGCGACACCGCGACCACGTAGCCGGCGAAGATCACCACCGCGATCTGCATCGCGAACGAGAGCAGCTCCCAGAACCCGGCGCCCCAGGCGCGCAGGCACGCGAGCGGCCCGGCCCTCCCGAGGGTGAGGCCGAGCAGGAACGTGAAGACCGTGAGCAGGCACGCGATCGAGAACGAGTCCGGCACCCAGCGGGCGGAGGCGCGGGCCAGGCGGTCGGCCACGCGCGGCAGGACCTGCGCCATCGCGCGGAGGGTACCCGATCCACCCGCGGTTGACGGCGGCGCGGGCGCGTAGTTCGATACCCCGCGATGGCGATCGCCGGTCGGGGCGCGTGGCTCGCGGTGCCGCTTTCGGCGTGCGCCGCGCTCGGTTCCCTGCGCGCGGCCACCCCCGAGGCCGCCGCACCGGACGCGGGCGAATGGCGCGCGTACGGCCGCGATCCCGGGGGCACGCGCTTCTCGCCGCTGCGCGAGATCCACGCCGGCAACGTGGCGCGGCTGCGGCGCGCCTGGACCTTCCACACCGGCGACGTCCACGACGACCCCCGGCCGTCGGTGCGGCCGGCCGCGTTCGAGACCACGCCGCTCGCGGTGGACGGCCGGCTGTACCTCTCGACACCCTCCGGCCGCGTGATCGCGCTCGAGGGCGACACCGGGAAGGAGGTCTGGCGCTTCGAGCCGCCGCCTCGCGTGCCGGGCACCCCGCTGCGCCGGGCCGCGCACCGCGGCGTCGCGTACTGGGAAGGCGACACGCCGGAGGGCCGCGCGCGGTGGATCGTCTACGGCACGCCGGACGGACGGCTGATCGCGCTCGACGCCGGCAGCGGCCGCCCCGCGCGCGGCTTCGGCCGCGAGGGCGTCGTGGACCTGCGCGAGGGCGTGGCCGACGCGTGGCCGAAGTCCGAGCTCGGCGTGTCCTCGCCGCCCGCGGTCTACCGCCACCTCGTGATCACCGGGTCGCTCGTGCAGGAGTACCCGGGCCGGGGACCGGCCGGCGACGTGCGGGCCTACGACGCGCGGACGGGCGCCCTCGCCTGGCGCTTCCACACGGTGCCGCGGCCGGGGGAGCCGGGGCACGAGACCTGGGAGGGCGAGAGCTGGAAGGACCGCTCCGGCGCGAACGTCTGGTCGGTGATGAGCGTGGACCTCGAGCGCGGGCTGGTCTTCCTGCCCATGGGCTCGGCCACCTACGACTTCTACGGCGGCGACCGCAAGGGCGCGAACCTGTACGCGAACTCCCTGGTCGCGCTCGACGCCGCCACCGGCGCGGTGCGCTGGCACTTCCAGACCGTGCACCACGACCTGTGGGACTTCGACCTGCCCGCGCAGCCCGCGCTGGTCAGCGTGCGCCACGGCGGGCGCGACGTGCCCGCGGTCGCGCAGGTGACCAAGTCGGGGTTCGTGTTCGTGTTCGACCGCGTCACCGGCAAGCCGCTCTTCGAGGTCGAGGAGCGGCTGGTCCCCCAGAGCCGCGTCCCCGGCGAGTGGACGTGGCCCTCGCAGCCGATCCCGGTGCGCCCGCCCCCGCTCGTGCGGCACGGGATCACGCGCGCGCAGCTCTCGGCCGTGACGCCGGAGTCGCAGCGCCACTGCGCCGCGATCTTCGACACGGTCCGCAACGGCGGCCTGTTCACCCCGCCCGATCCCGAGCTGACGCTGACGTTCCCCGGCACGCTGGGCGGCGCCACCTGGTCGGGTGCCGCGTTCGATCCCACGAGCCGCCTCCTCTACGTCAACGTGAACGAGGTCGGCGCGCTCGGCCGGATGGACAAGGAACCCGAGGGCGCGCCGGTGCCCTACCGCCGCGCGAGCCCCTGGGGCGAATACGCGCGCTTCTGGGACGAGAACCGCTGGCCGTGCCAGGAGCCGCCCTGGGGCACGCTGCACGCGCTGGACCTCGACGCGGGCACGATCGCCTGGAGCGTGCCGCTCGGCGTGGTGGACGCGCTCGTCGCGCGCGGCCTGCCCCCGACGGGCACGCCCAACCTCGGCGGCGCGATCGCGACGGCGGGCGGGGTCGTCTTCATCGCGGGCAGCAGCGACGCGCGTTTCCGCGCCTTCGATTCAGGGACGGGCCGCGTGCTGTGGGAAGACAAGCTGGAGGCGAGCGGCCACGCGACGCCGATGACGTACCGGGGGCGTGACGGCAAGCAGTACGTGGTGATCGCGGCGGGGGGTGGGGGCTACTTCAGCACGACCACGTCGGACGTGGTGGCGGCCTACGCGTTGAGGTAGCGAACCCGGCCGGCCTGCTGTGCCCGTGCCCGTGCCTGTGCACGTCCGGTGAGGAAAGGCCCTGACCCCGGTTCTCGCTGAATGGCAGAGGAACTCAAGCCCCGCTCGACATGCTCTCCAGGAACTCCTTGTTGCTCTTCGTCTTCCCCAGCCGCTCCAGCAGCAGCTCCATCGCCTCCACCGACGAGAGCGCGGAGAGGACCTTGCGCAGGATCCACGCCCGGTTCAGCTCGGCGGGCGGGATGAGCAGCTCCTCCTTGCGCGTCCCGCTGCGGAGGATGTCGATGGACGGGAAGATGCGCTTGTCGGTCAGCTTGCGGTCCAGCACGATCTCGGCGTTGCCGGTGCCCTTGAACTCCTCGAAGATCACGTCGTCCATCCGCGACCCCGTCTCCACGAGCGCGGAGGCGATGATGGTCAGCGACCCGCCCTCTTCCACGTTGCGGGCGGCG
>DATBIZ010000705.1:0-4222 GCA_036556645.1 Vicinamibacteria bacterium
TCGGCGCCGCGCTGGGCAGCCTCGGGCTCGGCCTGATCGCGCGCGGCCTCACCGAGCGGCCGCTGCGGGAGCTGGCCGCCCTCCGCCGGCGCGCGCCGGTCACGGAGATCCAGCGCGCGATCCACGTCGCCGCGCCTCCCGCCCAGGCGTTCGCGCTCTGGCTCGACGCCGATCGGCTGCCCGAGTTCCTGTCGCGCGTGCACGCGGTGAGGGACGCCGGAGACGGGCGTACCCGATGGGAGGTCGAGGGGCCGTCCGGGGTGCCGGTCGCGTGGGACGTGGTGGTCACCGCCTACGAGACCGAGCGCGAGATCGCCTGGCGCACGGTCGGCGACCCGGACCACGTCCAGGAGCTGCGCGTGCGCGTCGCGCCGGACGCCGAGGGCGGCACGCGCGTCGAGGCCAAGCTCTCCTGCACGCCGCCGGAGACCCTCGCGGGCCGGGACCTCGTGACCCTGTTCGGGCCCGATCCGCGGCGGCAGCTCGAGACGGACCTGGCGCGGATGAAGGCGCTCGCCGAGAGCGTGCCGGCCCAGGGCGAGACGGCCGAGATCAGCTAGGAGGATCGGACGGAGGCGGCGCCGGAGTAGGCGTCGCCTCCGGAACCGGCGCCGGCGTCGGCGTCGTCGCGGGCGTCGCGGTGGGCGTGGAGGGGCGCGGCGTGGCGGTCGGGGTCGCGCTCGGGCTCGGCGCCGGCTCCTCCGCCTGCTCTTCGAAGGCCGGATCCTCCGCGTCGCTGCGCTCGGCCGGGACTTCGTCGGTCTCCGGCGCCTCGGTCTCCTCCGGCGCCTCCTCGGCGGCGTCGGGGCCGGGCAGCGGTTCGCGCAGCTCCTCCGGCAGCTCGAGGCTGAGCTCGGTCGCTTCCTCGTCGTCGGGCAGCGGCAGCGCCAGGTCGGCCAGCATCTCCACCGGCGCCCCGCGCGACGGGCACACGCTCTGCGGCGACATCCCGCGCACGAAGAACTCGCGATACGGGACGCCGGCCTGCGGCTGGCAGCCTTCCGCCAGGATCAGCCCCGTGGCGGGATCCACCGACGCCTGGAAGACGCCGGTCGGGGGCCGCCAGGGGCCGGGCATGCGCCGCCCCGAGTGGTAACGCGTCATCAGCCGCGCCCAGACCGGCGCGGCCACGCGGCCGCCCGTGGCCACGGCCGTGATCGGCCGGGGCTGGTCGAAGCCGATCCACACCGCGGCCACCACCTCCGGCGTGAAGCCGACGAACCAGGTGTCGGTGCCGTCGTTGGTGGTGCCGGTCTTGCCCGCGGCGGGACCGCGGAAGCCGGCCTGTCGCACCGCGGTGCCGGTGCCGCGCTCGAGCGCCTCGCGCAGAGCGTCCGTGATCAGGAAGGCGACGCCGGGCTCGAGCACGCGCTCCGGCTCCTCCGCCTCGGCCTCGAACAACACGTCGCCGTCGGGGTGCTCGACCTTGCGCAGCAGCCGGGGGTGGGCGCCTTCACCCAGGGTGGCGAACACCGTGTAGGCGCTGGCCAGCTCCAGCGGGCTCACCGAGACCGTGCCCAGCGGCATCGCCGGCCTGGTGCCGATCGGCCCCTCGACGCCCATCTTCTCCGCGGTGCGCACCACGCTGTCGTAGCCGACCGACTCCGCCAGGCGGATGGTCGGGATGTTCTTCGAGCGCACCAGCGCCTCGCGGATGCTGACCGGCCCGTCGAACTGGCCGTCGAAGTTCCTCGGCTCCCAGTAGCGCCGTCGGTCGAGCGGCACGCGCATCGGCTCGTCCACCACGTGCTGGCTCAGCGTGCGCCCGGAGGCCAGCGCGGCGGCGTAGACGAACGGCTTGAACGCGCTGCCCGCCTGCCGCCGCCCCGCCCGCACGCGGTCGAAGCGCGAGTGGGAGAAGTCGCGGCCGCCCACCCAGGCCAGCACGTCTCCGGTGCGGCTGTCGAGCATCACCACCGCGCCCTGGAGGTAGGGCGTGCCGCTCTCGTCGAGGGTCACCTCCGCGCCGTAGCGCGGGCCGGTGTAGCGGCCGAGCGCGCCGCGCTCGATCGCGTCGAGCTGCCGGCGCAGCTCCTCCTCCGCCGCGCGCTGCGCGCCCGCGTCGAGCGACGTGTGCACCTTCAGCGTCTCCTCGTAGAGCGCGTCGCCGAAGCGCTCCTCGAGCTCGCGGCGCACCTCCTCGACGTACCAGGCCGCGAAGGGCGCGGTCCGTCCCGCGGCGGCGCGCCGCCGCACCACCCGCAGCGGCTGCGCGCGCGCGGTCTTCGCCTCCGCGGGGGTGACCCTCTTCTGGTCCTCCATCAGCGAGAGCACGAGGTCGCGCCGCTCGCGCGCGGCCTTCGCGTGGCGGCGCGGGTCGTAGAGGCTCGGGCCCTTCGGCATCGCGGCCAGCATGGCCGCCTGCGCCAGCGAGAGGCGAGCGGCCGGCACGCCGAAGTAGTGCCGCGAGGCGGCCTCGATCCCGCGCGCGCCGTTGCCGAAGTAGATGTGGTTCAGGTACAGCTCGAGGATCTCGTCCTTCTCGTATTTGCCCTCGATCTCGAGCGCCACGCGCACCTCGACCAGCTTGCGCAGCGGCGTGCGCTCGCGCGCCCGGATGCGGTCGGGGAACACGTTGCGCGCGAGCTGCATCGAGAGCGTGCTGAACCCCTCGTCGTAGCCGCCGGCGCGCACGTTGGCCAGCACCGCGCCGGCCACCCTGCGCCAGTCCACGCCCTTGTGCTCGTAGAAGCGCCGGTCCTCGACCGCGAGGAAGGCCTGGGCCACGTGCCGGGGCAGCGCGGCCACCTTCACCATCTGGCCCTGCACCGGCGCGAGGTCGGCGAACGCCTTGCCGTTGCGGTCGAGCAGCACCGGCGCGCGGCCGGGCTGGTACGCGGTGAGCCCGTCCACGTTGGGGCAGCCGGCGACGCCGCAGCGTGCCCAGAGCACGCCGGAGAACGCGAGCGCGGCCAGCGCGATCACGAGGACGATCCGGCCGGCGGGAGAGAGGCGGCGCCATCCTTTGCCGCGGCGCGCCTGCGCGCCGAGCGAGACGGGACCGCGCGCGTCCGCGGCGGGGGTGGTCGGGGGTGTGGCGGGCGGCGTGTCGGTCAGGTCGAGCCCCTCTGACAAAATCTAAGGCCGGGCCGCGGGCACGTCAACGCGAGCCGGCAAGAATGGCGCTCGGGAGTCCAACCTGTGCTACTTCGGCCCCGAGGAGTGTTATCGTCGGGTGGATACTGTCAGCACCGCGACGAAGGGGGTTTCATGGCACGTTACACGCTTCCCGACCTCGATTACGACTACGGCGCGCTCGAGCCGCACATCTCCGCCCAGATCATGGAGCTGCACCACGGAAAGCACCACAAGACGTACGTGGAAAAGGCCAACGAGACGCTCGACAAGCTGGCCGAGTCGCGCGACAAGCAGGACTACTCGAAGATCGCCGGCCTCGAGAAGGCGCTGGCCTTCAACCTGTCCGGGCACGTCCTGCACTCGATCTTCTGGAAGAACCTGGCGCCGCGCGGCGGCGGGCGGCCGGACGGAGAGCTGCTCGAGCTGATCACGCGCGACTTCGGCAGCTTCGAGGCCTTCCAGAGGCAGATGACCGAGGTCGCGGCGACCGTGATGGGGTCGGGCTGGGCCGCGCTGGTGTGGGAGCCGCTCGCGCAGCGCCTGCTCACCTGCCAGATCTACGACCACCAGAGCAACATCGGGCAGGGCAGCCTGCCGCTGATGGTGATCGACGCCTGGGAGCACGCCTACTACCTCCAGTACAAGAACGCGAAGACCGAGTTCTTCAACGCGGTCTGGAACCTGTGGAACTGGCGGGACGTCGCGTCGCGGCTGCGGGCGGCGCGGCAGGTGGACCTGCAGGTACCCGAGCCCGCGGCGCGGTAGCATCGCTCGCGGCGGCGCATGGGCCTTCGCGAGTACTACGCCAAGCGCGACTTCGGAAAGACGCCCGAGCCTCGCGGCAAGGAGCACAAGCGGCAGGGCTTCTCGTTCTGCGTGCAGAAGCACGCGGCCACCCGCCTGCACTACGACTTCCGCCTCGAGCTCGACGGCGTGCTGCTGAGCTGGGCCGTGCCCAAGGGCCCGAGCTACGACCCCGCGGACAAGCGGCTGGCCATGCAGACCGAGGACCACCCGCTCGAGTACGGCGGCTTCGAGGGGATCATCCCGAAGGGCGAATACGGCGGCGGCACGGTCGTGCTCTGGGACCGCGGGCGCTGGGAGCCGCTCGAGGAGCCGCACAAGGCCTACCACTCGGGCCGCC
>DATBIZ010000706.1:0-5697 GCA_036556645.1 Vicinamibacteria bacterium
ATCGTCCATACCGCCATCTACGACGCGGTGAACGCGGTCGAGGGGTTCCGCTTCCGGCCGTACGCGTCCGCTCCCGGCGTGGGCCGTCCGGCCTCCGGCGACGCGGCGGTGGCGGCCGCGGGCCGCACGACGCTGCTCGCCCTGTATCCGGAGCGAAGCCTGGACATCGGCGGCTGGTATCAGGCGTCGCTGGCCGCGATCCCTGACGGAGACCTGGAGGACAACGGCGTCGCCATCGGCGAGCAGGCCGCGGCCGCGGTGCTGGCGCTCCGCGAGAACGACGGCCGCAACGCGGGCACCACGATCGTGGAGCCGCCCGCGGAGGACGGCGTTTGGGTGCGGACGCCCCCGGCGTTCGCCGCGCCGCAGGTGCCCTGGGCGCGCGACATCACGCCCTGGAACATGAGCCGTCCGTGGCAGCTCCGGCCCGGCCCGCCGCCGCGGCTCAGCTCGCGGAAGTACCGCCGCGACTACCAGGAGACCAAGGACTACGGCCCCGCGGCCGGAGGCCTGGCGACCGCGGAGCAGAAGGACATCGCCCGCTTCTGGGCCGACCAGCCGATGCTGCAGTGGAACCGCGCCTGGCGCCAGATCGCGGCCTCCCAGGGGCTGTCGGGGATCGAGACGGCGCGCTTGTTCGCGGTGCTCACGACGGCGGGCGCGGACGCGCTGATCGCGTGCTGGGACGCCAAATACGAGTACATGTTCTGGCGCCCGGTGACCGCGATCCCGGCCGGCGGCGGCGACCCGCGCCTGGAAGGCGATCCGACCTGGGCCTCGCTGGTGGCGACGCCGCCCCACCCGGAGTATCCGGGCGGCCACGGCTGCCTCAGCGGCGCCTCGACCGGCGCGCTCGCGCGGTTCTTCGACCGGGACGGGGTCGCGCTCACGATCGACTCGAACGTCGCCGGCCTGAGCACGCCGGTCCGTTCGTACGGATCCTTCTCGGAAGTGCTCGACGAGGTGGTCGACGCGCGCACGTACGGAGGGATGCACTACCGGTTCAGCAGCGAGGTCGGGGCGGTGATCGGCCGCAAGGCCGCGGCCCGCGCCGCCCCCACGTTCCGCCCGGCGCGCGGCCATCACCACGACGACGGCGGCGACGACGACGACGAGGAGGACTGCGACCGGCACTGACGTCCGCCCCGGGGCCCGGACCGCCGCCCGGCGGGCCGGGCCCCATTCACCGGCCGCGGATCTCAGCCGCGCTTCGGTTCCGGCCGGTGCTCGAAGCTGATGTGGTACCCGTCGGGGTCGTCGATCGAGATCCTCCGTCCGCCCATCTCGTCACGCGGCTGCTGGGCGAGCTTGCCGCCGGCCGCCTTGATCCGCGCGGCCAGCGCGTCCACGTCCTGCGCGGTATGGCACCAGAGGCGGACACCGACGCCCTTCTGGCGATCGCGGCCCTTCTTGAAGTCGTCCTGCGAGAGGCCGATCTCGCAGGTGCCGGCCTTCAGCATCACGCCCTGCAGCTTCCCGCCCTCCTCCCAGCGCTCGCCGACCACGAACCCGAGCACGCCGGCGTAGAAGCGGACGCTCGCGTCGAGGTCGTTCACGGTGAGGCTGGGCACGATCGCCCGCAGGCGCAACGTCTCGGGATCCTTGCGCTTCGCGTGGGTGGCCATCGCGGACCTCCTGACGGCCCCCGCGGGAGCGCGGCGCCCCCTTCAGGCCGGCCGTCCAATCGCCATACAATAGGACGGTTGCTCCCCCTGCTGCTCACTGCCGCCCTGGCCGGGGCCGGTGCCCCGCACGGGCCGGAGTCCGCCTTCGAGGAGACGATCAAGCCCTTCCTGCAGCGCAACTGCTACCTCTGCCACGGCGCGCGGCTGAAGAACGCGGACGTGGACCTGCAGGCCTTCGAGACGGCCCGCGCGATCGTCGAGGACCCCGAGGTCTGGGAGAAGGCGATCGTGAAGCTGCGCACGCGGCAGATGCCGCCGCCGCCGATGCAGCCGCTCGAGGACGCGGAGATCGCCGCGGTCACCGGCTGGCTGGAGAGCGAGATCGAGCGCGCCGAGCGCGCCCGGCCGGCCGATCCCGGCCGCGTGACCGCGCGGCGGCTCAACCGCACCGAGTACAACCACACGGTCCGTGACCTGCTCGGCGTCACGCTGCGGCCGGCGGACGAGTTCCCGCAGGACGACGCCGGCTACGGGTTCGACAACATCGCGGACGTGTTGTCGCTCTCGCCGGTGCTGATGGAGAAGTACATGGCGGCGGCCGAGCGCCTGGCGCGCGCCGCCGTCTTCGGCGCGGCCGACCTCAAGCCGACGCTGGCGCGCCTGCAGCCGCCGCTCGCGCGCATCGACCCGGACACCAGGCCGCTGCACGTCTACGACGTGGACGGGCTCAGCCTGCCCAACGCGCTGCACGTCACGCACCGCTTCCCCGTCGAAGCCGAGTACCTCTTCCGGGTGGTGCTGGCCGGCCAGCGGCCCGCGGCCTCGGAGCCCCTCAAGGTGGCGCTGTGGGTGGACGGCCGGCGGGTCGAGGTCCAGGAGCTGGACCCCGACGGGGCCGGCTCGTTCTACGACGACCGGCAGGACTTCTCGGGGAAGACGCGCGAGTTCCGCACGCGGATCGCGCCGGGCGAGCACTGGATCGCCGCCTCCATCGTCGGGCTCTTCCACGGCCTGCCCGCCGGCTACGGCGGGCCGGAGCCGTCGAAGCGGCCGCCGTTCGTGCTCGAGTTCAAGCCGCGGCCCGGCCTCACGCCCGAGAGGCTGGCCGAGGCGCGCCGGCGGTTCGAGGAGCGGCTGAAGGACGTCGCGCCCGCCAACGACGCGCGCGTGCGGCACTTCGAGATCGTGGGCCCGTTCGAGCCCGCCAAGGGCCCGTCGCGCGACAGCCTCCGCAAGCTCTACGCCTGCGGACACCTCGGCCAGGGCCACGCGCCGGCCTGCCTGCGGCGGAACGTCGCCGCGCTCGCCCGGCGCGCCTACCGTCGGCCGGTCGCCCCGGCCGAGACGGCGCCGCTCCTGCGCCTCGCGGAAGCGGCGCGCGAGCAGGGCGACTCGTTCGAGGAGGCGCTGAGCCTCGCCGTGCAGGCGATGCTCGTGTCGCCGGACTTCCTGTTCCGCATCGAGAAGGACCCGCGCCCGCCCGCGACCACGCGCCGGGTCTCGCCGCACGAGCTGGCCTCGAGGCTGTCGTACTTCCTCTGGGCGAGCATGCCGGACGAGTCGCTGCTGCGGGCGGCGGACGACGGCAGCCTGCGCCAGGCGGCGGTGCTGCGCGCGCAGGTGCGCCGGATGCTGCAGGACCCGAAGGCGTCCGCGCTGGTCGAGGCCTTCGGCGGCCAGTGGCTGCAGTTCCGGGCGCTGGAGTCGCTCTCGCCCGACCGCGAGCGCTTCCCCACCTTCGACAGCCACCTGCGGCTGGCCATGAAGCGCGAGACCGAGCTGTTCCTGGAGGCGGTCGTGCGCGAGGACCGCAGCGTGCTCGACCTGATCGACGCGCCGTACACGTTCGTCAACGAGCGGCTGGCGCGCCACTACGGGATCGGCGGGGTGAAGGGCCAGGAGTTCCGCAAGGTGTACCTGCCTTCCGCGGCCAACCGCGGCGGCGTGCTCGGCCACGCGAGCGTGCTGGCCGTCTCCTCGTACCCCAACCGCACCTCGCCCGTGCTGCGCGGCAAGTGGATCCTGGAGAACCTGCTGGCGGCGCCGCCGCCCGATCCGCCCGCGGGGACGCCGCGCCTGGACGAGGCGAAGATCGGCGCGGGCATGTCGCTGCGGCAGCAGATGGAGGCGCACCGCTCCAACGCGACCTGCGCCGCCTGCCACCAGCGGATGGACCCGCTCGGCTTCGCGCTCGAGAACTACGACGCCATCGGGGCCTGGCGCGGCCAGGACGGCGAGTTCGCGATCGACGCGTCGGGCAGGCTCCCGGACGGCCGCTCGTTCACCGGCCCCTCGGGCATGCGCGCGGTGCTCAAGCAGGACCGCGACGCGTTCGCCCTGGCGGTTACCGAGAAGATGTTGACCTACGCGCTCGGACGCGGCCTCGAGCGCTACGACAAGCGGGCGATCAAGGACATCGCGCGCGGGCTGGCCGCGCGCGACTACCGGTTCTCCGCGCTCGTGGACGAGATCGTCACGAGCGCCCCGTTCCAGATGCGCAGAAAAGACCGGAGCAGCTCATGAACCCGATCACGGGCCGGCGCCTGTCTCGCCGCACGGTCCTCCGCGGGCTCGGCGCCACCGTCGCCCTGCCGCTGCTGGACGCCATGACGCCCGCGCTGGCGCGCGCGTCGGGCGCGAAGCGCCCGGTGCGCCTCGCCTTCACCTACATCCCGAACGGGGTCACGCCCGCGGACTGGACGCCCAAGGGCATGGGCCGGGACTTCGAGTTCTCCCGGATCCTCAAGCCGCTCGAGCCGTTCCGGGACGACCTGCTGGTGCTCTCCGGCCTGGCCGCGGAGAACGCGAAGGCGCTCGGCGACGGCCCCGGCGACCATGCCCGCGCCGGCGCCGCCTTCCTCACCGGCGTGCACCCGAAGAAGACCGCGGGCGCGGACATCCGGAACGGCGTCTCCGCGGACCAGATCGCGGCGCAGGCGGTGGGCCGGCAGACGCGGCTGCCCTCGCTCGAGCTCGGCTGCGAGGAGTCGCGCACGGTCGGCAACTGCGATTCCGGCTACAGCTGCGCCTACACGAACAGCATCTCCTGGCGCAGCGAGACGACGCCGATGCCGCCGGAGACCAACCCGCGCTCCGCGTTCGAGCGCCTGTTCGGCATCGAGGACGTGGCGCTCACGCCCGAGGAGCGCGCGCGCCGCGCGCAGCGCCGCAAGAGCATCCTCGACGCGGTGGGCGAGCGCACGCGGCAGATCATGGGCACGCTCGGCCCGTCCGACCGCCGCAAGCTCGACGAGTACCTCTACGGCGTGCGCGAGATCGAGCGGCAGATCGAGCGCGCGGAGAAGGACCAGGTCGAGGTGCCCCCGGGCGTGGAGAAGCCGGCCGGGATCCCGGCCACGTTCGCCGAATACGTGAAGCTGATGTTCGACCTGCAGGCGGTCGCGTTCCAGGCCGACGTCACGCGCGTGGCCACCATGATGATCGGGCGCGAGGGCAGCCTGCAGACCTACCCCGAGATCGGCGTGCCCGACTCCCACCACCCGCTCACGCATCACCGGCAGCAGCCCGACTTCGTGGAGAAGGTCACCCGGATCAACACGTTCCACGCCGAGCTGTTCGCCCACTTCATCGCGAAGCTGAAGGCGACGCCCGACGCGGACGGCACGCTGCTCGACAACACGATGGTCGTCTACGGCAGCGCGATCTGTGACGGCGACAAGCACACGCACGACGACCTGCCCGTGCTGGTGGCCGGCCGGGGCGCGGGCCGGCTCCATCCGGGGCGCCATCTCGTCTACCCGAAGGACACGCCGCTCACGAACCTGTACCTGACGCTGCTCGACGGCATGGGCGTGCGGCCGGAGACCATCGGCGACAGCACGGGCCGGCTCGAGCACCTCGACGCGTGAGGCGGGCGCTGCCGGTCCTCTTCGCGGCCCTCGCCGCGGCGGCGGGCGGGCGCGCGGCCGACGACTACGCGCTCGGGCCCGATTCGATGCGCCAGGCCGGCACGCCGCAGGGACGGGTGGAGGGGCCGTTCATCTGGAAGAGCCCCACGGTGTTCCAGGGCACCGTCCGCCAGTACTGGGTCTACGTCCCGGCGCAGTACGAC